>JAKITE010000047.1 GCA_021648225.1 Paracoccaceae bacterium | reverse complement strand
GAGGATGCCCGTTGCAGGCTGGTGCCCATGGCATATTGGTTATTTTCAATCACAAAAATACAGGGCAATTTCCACAGGCTGGCCATGTTGTAGGTTTCATAAACCTGCCCCTGATTGGCGGCACCGTCGCCAAAATAGGCAAAGCTGACATTGTTATTGCCGCGATATTTATTGGCAAATGCCAACCCTGCGCCAATCGGCACCTGCGCGCCGACAATTCCGTTGCCGCCATAGAATTTTTTCTCGTTCGAGAACATATGCATGGAGCCGCCCTTGCCGCGCGAATATCCGCCGATGCGGCCCGTAAGTTCGGCCATAACGCCTTTCGGGTCCATGCCGCAGGCCAGCATATGGCCGTGATCACGATAAGAAGTGATACGCTGGTCGCCTTCAATCGTGTTGGCTTCCAGCCCGACAACTATGGCCTCTTGTCCGATGTAAAGATGGCAAAAACCGCCGATCTGACCCATGCCGTATAACTGTCCGGCTTTTTCCTCAAACCGGCGGATCAATAACATTTCGCGGTAATATCCAAGCAGCTCTTCCGACGAGACATTCGGTTTTTTGCGTTTCTTTGCAGCGGCCATGCGGGCCCTCCCAAAAAATAGTTTAACGTTCAACTATATATAATACAGGAAACCTACCCAGAGTCACAGGGGAATATTGCAAGGCGGTATGCATGGGGAGGGTAGCGTGGAAGTTTCTGTAAATTCAAATAGTTACTGGATGATTATCTCATCACCGCGCGCGTAACCCATTACTTTTCGCGCTTGTTCATCCAGTAAATCCAGATCAAGAAACCGGTCCGACATCCGCCGGGTGCGGTTTTTTGCCGCCAGACGTTCCAATTGCAGGTCTGCCAATTCGGATTCCAGACGGGATTCTTGTGCCTGATATTTGAACAGGCTGACCAGCCCGCTTGGCCCTTGAATGGCCGCATAGGAAAAATACGCAATCAGCGCGATCACGCTAAGCGATACAACATAGCCAACAAGCCCGCTTTTGCGATTTAGGGTTTCCATTTCTCTGCCTCGAATGACCACTCTGATGGTGGTGTTTGGCTGAATCTAGCACAGGTGATTCGCTTTGTGAATCCTCAATCGTTTCTTTTTCTCAAAGTTTTGTTATGAAGTGCCTATAGGAAATTTATGAGTCGGGAAAAAACATGACCATCAAAGGCCAGATATCGGGCATCGTGATCATTCTGGTGGCGCTAGGGGTTATGCTTTATCAGCGCCCGCTTGGGTCGGATACGCTGAACCGTATCCAGATACTCGAAGATACCAATGAATATGTAGAGGTTCGGGCCGGTGATAAAACCGGCCGGTTGTATAAAGAATTCGCGTTTGATTTTGATGAACCGGTTTTTACCGACTGGTTTTTTGATCGGGGCTGGAACGCCATGACCCTGCTTTCGCCAGCAAATCCAACGGTCGAAGAATATGCGGCGCTTGGCCGAAGCATCATCAACGGCGATGGCAGTTTTGTTGATAACAGCGTCACCCCGTTTCAAAATGCCGCGCGGTTTGAGGCAGTGGCCCCGGCAGATGGCATGGTCACCAGCAAATCAGACCTGCAAAATACCAGCATGTGGTTTGTCAAAGGCGATGATCTCTGGTTTCGGGCCAGCTTTTTGCTGGAACAGGGCGTGCCCTATTCGCTGGTGGATTTTGAGGATAACAGCGTGCGGCAAAGCCCGGGTATTCGGATCGTAATTGATGATAACCGCTATATCGGAATTGAGCTGAAATCAGGCCGCAAGCCACGATTACGGCAAGCCGAATATGAAATCCCCACCGGCCGCTGGTTTACCCTGACCCTGCATCTGAGGCTTGATGACACCGCTGGCATAGTCAGGATTTGGCAGGATGACCAGTTGATTATCAATGATAAAATGAAAACGCTGCCCAATGCGGAATCGCTGCTGAATTCATTTGAAATCGGCATCACCGCAACCGATCAGGCTGCGGTGCTGCTTTTGGATGATGTCATGCTTTCACATAACCCGTTCTAGCTTTCCAGCGCGGCAACACCGGGCAGGGTTTTGCCCTCCAGCCATTCCAGAAACGCACCGCCAGCGGTGGAAATATAGGTAAAATCTGCCGCCGCACCGGAATTATTCAGGGCTGCCACGGTGTCACCGCCACCGGCCACCGACAAAAGTTTGCCTGCGCGGGTTAATGCAGCCGCTTTCAGCGCAGCCGCATCGGTGGCCATGTTAAACGGTTCAATTTCAAACGCCCCCAACGGGCCATTCCAGACCAGTGTTTTGGCGGCTTCAAAAATTTTGCCGATGGCTTTGATAGATTCCGGCCCTGCATCCAGTATCATGGCATCCGGAGGGCAGGCATCGGCCGCCACGGTTTCATTGGCGGCATTGGCGGCAAATTCGCGCGCCACAACCACATCAATCGGTAAAATCAATTCACACCCCGCCAATTTGGCACGTGCGGTGATTTCGCGGGCGGTTTCAGCCAGATCATGTTCGCAAAGCGATTTGCCCACATCAATGCCTTGGGCCGCCAAAAACGTATTGGCCATGCCGCCGCCAATAATAATCTGGTCAACCTTGTCGAGCAGATTTCCCAACAGGTCCAGCTTGGTCGAAACCTTGGCACCGCCAACCACCGCCACAACCGGATGTTCAGGCTTGGCCAGTGCTTTTTCAAGCGCGCCCAACTCGGTCGCCATAAGGCGTCCGGCACAAGCGGGCAGGGCACGCGCCAATCCTTCGGTAGAGGCATGGGCGCGGTGCGCGGCGGAAAATGCATCATTGCAATACACATCGCCAAGCGCGGCAAGGGCTGCGACAAATTCAGGGTCATTGCCGGTTTCGCCCGCGTTAAAACGGGTGTTTTCCAATAACAACGTGCTGCCTGCGGCTAGGTCTGCAATGGCTTTTGCGGCGATTTCTCCGGTGGTTTCAGGGCAGAATACTACCGGCGTGCCAAGCGCTGATTCAACCGCATCAACCAGTTGTGCAAGGCTAAGATCAGCCACAGGTTTGCCACCGGGGCGGCCAAAATGTGCCATCAGAACCGGCTTGCCGCCAGCTGATAATATATCACGGATGGTCGGCAAAATCCGCTGGATGCGGGTGTCATCGGTAACCTGGCCAGCCGCCACCGGCACGTTGATATCCACGCGGGTCAGCACGGCTTTGCCGGCCAAATCCATATCGTCCAAGGTTTTCCAGCTCATTTTCATGCTCCCGTTTGTGGCCGTCAGCGCCAGATGGCCATCCAATCAATGATACGGATCAGCTGAATCATGATGAACTGCGGCAGGTTCCATTCCAGATAGAAATGGTCTAGCGCAAAAAAACCCAATACGAAAAGAGCAATTCCAAGCGCCCACTGGTTGTTCATGTCGCACCTTTGCCTGTTTTTCGGGTAATCTGCCTATATTTTATGCAAATACCGCGCGAAATACGGAAAATCAAAAAATACGCGGCCCAAAAGTGATTCGGGGCCGCGTGTGATATTAGGTTGGATTGCCTTAAGAAACTACAGCAGGCTTTCTGCTTTTGCAGCCGCTGCCTCGGCAGTAATGCCGAACATTTCATAAAGCGCATCTATAGGCGCGGAGGCCCCGAAACCCTCCATGCCGATAAACGCGGCTTTGTTATATTTGCCCCGTTCGCCACACAGCCATTTATCCCAGCCAAACCGCGAACCGGCCTCGATCGCCACCCGAACCGGACCGGCGGGCAGAACCTTGCGACGGTATTTTTCATCCATGGCCTCGAACAGCTCCCAGCAGGGCATGGAAACCACACGGGTGCCGATGCCTTTGGCTTGCAAAATATCGCGGGCCTTCAGGGCAATTTCAACCTCCGAACCTGTGGCCATCAGAATAACACGGCGTTTACCAACCGCATCGGCCAGAACATAGGCGCCCTGTGCCGTCAGGTTTTTGGTTTTGTGTTCAACGCGCACAGTCGGCAGGCCCTGACGGGTTAAGGCCAGCGCGCTTGGCGTGGAGGTCGAGGTCATGGCCAATTCCCATGCTTCGGCAGTTTCAACCGTATCGGCGGGGCGAAACACGTTCATATTGGGTGTGGCGCGCATCATCGCCAGATGTTCTACCGGTTGGTGGGTCGGGCCGTCTTCTCCCAAACCAATGGAATCATGAGATAAAACATAAGTGGTTGGAATGCCCATCAGCGAAGATAACCGCATCGCGCCGCGCATATAATCGGCAAAAACCATAAAGGTGCCACCATAGGATTTACAGCCGCCATGCAGCGCCAGCCCGTTCATGGCTGCTGCCATACCGTGTTCGCGAATGCCGTAATATACATAACGGCCCTTGCGATTGTCGGCATCAAACATATTTAGCCCGTCGGTCAAAGTCAGGTTTGATCCGGTCAGATCGGCCGAGCCCCCGATGGTTTCGGGCATGACCTTATTAACCACCTCCAACACCATTTGGCTGGCTTTGCGAGTCGCAAGTTTGGGTGCGGTTTCCGAGATATTTTTCTTGAAAGCCTTGATGGCGGCAGAAAGGCGTTTCGGGGCTTCGCCTGCAATAATCCGGTCAAATTCAGCTTGCTTGCTGGCTGAAAGCGCGGCCTTGCGCGCCTCCCATGCTGAACGCTCCGACTGGCCGCGCGCGCCGATCTTGCGCCAACCGGCCTGAATATCCGCCGGAATGATAAACGGCGCATGGGGCCAATCGTAAATGCCGCGCACAATGGCGATTTCATCCGCACCCAGCGGTGCGCCATGCGCCCCCGAGGTATCTTGTTTGGCGGGGGAACCATAACCGATATGGGTCTGACAAGCGATAAGCGAGGGCAGGGGGGATTGTTTGGCTTGGGTAATCGCGCGATCAATCGCATCAGGATCATGGCCGTCACAAGAAAACACCGACCAGCCGGATGCCTCGAACCGGGTCATTTGATCGGTGATATCCGACAGGGAAACCTTGCCGTCAATGGTGATGCCGTTATCATCCCATAACACCACCAGATTGCCCAATCGCTGTTTGCCCGCCAGCCCGATGGCTTCTTGGGAAATACCTTCCATCAAACAACCATCGCCAGCAATCACATAGGTGTGGTGATCAACAATTTTCTTGCCCCAGCGCGCCTGCATGGATTGTTCGGCCATCGCCATGCCCACAGCCGTGGCAAGGCCTTGGCCAAGCGGGCCGGTGGTGGTTTCGATGCCCGAAGCGTGGCCATATTCAGGGTGGCCAGCGGTTTTGGCACCTGTTTGGCGGAAATTGGCGATTTCCTCAATGGTCATATCCTGATAGCCGGTCAAATGCAGCAATCCGTAAATCAACATCGAACCATGACCCGCTGACAAAACAAACCGGTCGCGATCCGGCCAATTTGGCGCGGAGGCGTCAAATTTCAGGTGGTTTTGAAACAGCACCGTGGCCACATCGGCCATGCCCATCGGCATGCCGGGATGGCCGGAATTGGCGGCCTGAACCGCGTCAATTGCCAGCATCCGCAAGGCGGTTGCTTTTGCGAAATGGTCAGGGTGGCGGGATTTTAGGTCGGAAATTTCCACAATGGTTTCTTTCTGGTAAAGGGGCATTTGCCCCATGTTTTGACCAAGAAAACATGCTCCGTCAAGCGAATGACGGCCTATTTCGGGAATGTGTTGGGTAAATCTGAAGAAACTGCGCTAATATGTTGCAAATCCGTGCTAAATGCGATTCGATAGCAGCGGATAATATGGGGCTGATATGCGCAATCTGGAAAATCTTGAAAAACGGCTGGCAGCAGCGATTGAAAAGCTTGAAAACGGTCTGGTGGCAGAAAATGCCACCCTAAAGGCCGAATTGGCCGCGTTGCAAGCCCGACGTAAATCGGATGTCGCGGAGCTTGACCTGCTGCTGGGAAAGCTGAAACCAATGTTGGAAGGGGCCGGAAATGCCTGAAATTACTGTAACCGTTGGCGACCGCCCTTTTCAGATTGTCTGTAATGATGGCGAAGAACCGCACCTGAAAGCCGCCGCCAAAATGCTGGATGCCGAGGCCACAACCCTGCAAGCCGCCATTGGCCGCGTGCCGGAATCGCGTATGTTGTTAATGGCAGGGCTGATGTTGGCGGATCGGACAAAAGAACTGGAATGGAACGGCAAAACCAGTATTGAGCGCACCAAAACGCTGGAGGATCGCTTGCGGGCATCCGAGGCAAAGGCTGCGGCTTTGGCGGTTGAATTGGCAAATATGCAGGAACAAAGCGGCGATGCGGGCTTGTTTGGGGAATCGGAATTGCCCAAGGCTATGGCGTTGTTGGAAAAAACTGCATCCAGGCTGGAAGCGTTGGGGGAGTGATGGCGGTGATGGCGGGCTGAAGCCCGCCCTACAACCCGGCCTACAATTCGCGACGGTGCGTGGGGACCACGCACCCTACGGGTAGGGTGTCCGTAGGGTGGGCTTCAGCCCACCACACCACATCTATTATTCCTGATTGGTTTCACGCACTTTGTCAGCCGCTTCTTTGCTGAATGCAATGCCGTTATCGCTTAGCAATGTGTCCAGTTCCGAAGACAAAACCATTTCGGTAACAATATCACAGCCGCCGACAAATTCGCCTTTGATGTATAGCTGCGGAATGGTTGGCCAGTCGGAAAACTTTTTGATACCTTCGCGAATATCGCCATCGTCCAGCACGTTGACGTCCTTGAACGCCACGCCCATGTAATTCAGTACACCGGCAATACGGCTGGAAAACCCGCATTGGGGCATTTGGCTGGTGCCTTTCATAAACAGCACCACATCGTTATTGCTGATGTCTGACTGGATGGTTTCTGCGGCATTACTCATGTTTTTTCTCCGGTTTGCGTTTGACCCGTTCCAAGCGCGGGTCGCGGTGGTCAATATTGGGGTTAAGCCGCTGTGAGGCGTGGATGATCGACATGTCGGTCGCTTCCATGCCCAGCGGCGGTTTTACATTTCCGTCAACGTCGTCTTCGACGCCGAAATTGGGTTTTAACAGCTCGCCCAATGATTTTTTCGGACGGTTGCGGCGCAAAAAGGCCTCGGCCAGAATTGCGGCGGCAATAAATAATACCACGCCTAATATGATAAGCCTGATATCCACTTATTCAGCCGCTTTGGTGGTCAGGGCCAGCGCGTGCAATTCGCCATTTGCGCCATCCATTTTGCCTTTGAGCGCGGCATAAACCATCTGGTGTTGCTTAACACGGTTCAAACCTTTGAATTCGGATGCGGTAACGCTGGCGGCGTAATGCTTGCCATCCCCCGCCAGATCATCAATGCGGATTTCGGCGGTTGGAAACGCCTCGCGGATCAGGGCTTCGATTGTGGATGCTTCGATGGCCATAGGTGGATACTCCTAGTAATTTGCTAAGGTATTTAAGCGAGGATTGTCCGACTGACAAGGGCTGGCGGTGAATTTGCGCTAAACTGCCACATTGGTCAGGCCGGTGTCATGGGCTTTTTTAAGGTCATCAAGCCGGACAGCGTTTTGATCCATCATCAAAACAGCCCCGCCAAACTGGCCAATTTTCAAAACATCTATTTCTGCTGTGGCAACTAACGTCAGAATATCAGCGGTTTTTTCAGGTGAACAAGCCAGCAAATACCGCCCCTGATCTTCGCCAAAATACCAGTTTACAGGTGCAAGCCCGGAATGGTTTTGCAAAACCGCACCACATTTCCCCATCAAACACATATCCGCAACGCCAAGCGCAATGCCCCCGTCCGAAAGATCATGCGCCGCAGTAATCAGGTTCAGGCTGTGCAAATGTCGGACAACCTCGCCAGCGGCGCGCTCCAGAATCAAATCTACATTGGGCGCATCGCCGATCTCCAGACCCAATACATCCGCCAAAAGCGCTGATTGGCCCAGATGGCCCCCGGTTTTGCCCAGCAAAATAATATCATCCCCCCAATCGGGAACCATACGGATAAGCTGGTCGATATTGTCCAGTATCCCCACCGCGCCGATGGTTGGCGTGGGGTGAATACCCGCGCCGTCGGTTTCATTATAAAGGCTGACATTGCCCGAAACGATCGGCATATCCAGCGCCTTGCAGGCCGCACCGATGCCTTTGATACAACCCACAAGCTGGCCCATGATTTCAGGGCGCTCGGGGTTGCCAAAGTTCAGGTTATCAGTGGTGGCCAAGGGCCGCGCGCCGGTGGCGCATTGGTTGCGATAGGCTTCGGCCACTGCTTGTTTGCCGCCCATTTCAGGGTTGGCAAAGCAATAGCGCGGGTTTACATCGCTGGTAAACGCCAGCAGCTTTTCAGTGCCATGCACCCGGATAACCCCCGCGTCCGACCCGGGCCGAATAACCGTATCAGCCAGCACCATATGGTCATATTGCGACCAGATCCACGCCTTGCTGGCATGGTTCGGGCTGCCGATCAATTTTAACAAAGCGTCGGCAATATCAATATCAGGCGAGCCGGTATAGGGTTCAGGTGTTGGCGTTTCGACCCAGGGCCGGTCATATTCCGGTGCCTCGCCCGACAGGGCTTTTAGCGGCAGGTCGGCTTTGATCTCGCCATTCAGGCGGATCAAAAAATGGTCTTCGGCAATGGTCTCGCCTATGATGGCAAAATCCAGATCCCATTTATCAAATACCGCTTTGGCCTCGGCTTCTTTATGGGGGTGCAGCACCATCAACATGCGTTCCTGGGATTCGCTCAGCATCATTTCATATGCTGTCATATTTTCCTCGCGACACGGCACTTTTTCAAGGTCCAGCACCACGCCCAGCCCGCCTTTATCGCCCATTTCGACCGCCGAGCAAGTCAGCCCCGCCGCGCCCATATCCTGTATCGAAATCACAGCGCCGGTCTGCATCAGCTCCAACGTGGCCTCCATCAGGCGTTTTTCGGTAAACGGATCCCCGACCTGCACGGTGGGGCGTTTTTCCTCGATGGTGTCATCAAATTCGGCGCTGGCCATGGTGGCCCCGCCAACGCCGTCGCGCCCGGTTTTGGCGCCCAAGTAAACCACCGGCATGCCGATACCGCTGGCAGCGGAATAGAAAATCTCGCTCGTGTTGGCGATGCCCGCAGCAAAAGCATTCACCAGACAATTGCCGTTATAGGATTTATGGAACCGCATTTCGCCGCCAACATTCGGCACGCCAAAACAATTGCCATAAGACCCGATGCCCTCCACCACGCCATTAACCAATTGTTTGGTTTTGGGGTGGGATGGTTCACCAAAAGAAAGCGCGTTCATCGCCGCCACAGGCCGCGCGCCCATGGTGAACACATCGCGCAAAATGCCGCCAATGCCGGTGGCCGCACCTTGGAAAGGCTCGATATAACTGGGGTGATTATGGCTTTCCATTTTGAAAACCACACATTGACCATCGCCAATATCGACAATACCAGCGTTTTCGCCGGGGCCACAAATCACCTGCGGGCCATCCACCGGCAGGGTTTTGAGCCATATTTTTGAGGATTTATAAGAACAATGTTCGTTCCACATGGCGCTGAAAATGCCCAATTCGGTAAAACTCGGATCCCGGTCCAGCAATTCGCGGATGCGTTGGAATTCTGCCTGATTCAGCCCGTGTTTGCGGATGATTTCTGTGGTGATCTCTGGTTCGGTGATGATCTCGGTGGGCATGATGGCTCCTGCGCTGCGGATTCGCGTTCTTTTAGGCAGGAAAGCACATGAATCATAGCCTTTATTGCAGCGCCAAAGCGTTACAAATCAACGCAATCAGGCAAAACCGTGGCAGGGGCAACACAGCTTGGCCAAATAAACCCTGGAATCAGGCTGGTAACACAAAGTTTACTGCGAGGTTGATGTTTCTCGGTCTAGTCAGGGTGTTATTCTAATTCCAGGAATTTGTGTGTCTAAAATTAAGGATTGATCATGTTAAACCGCCGTAAATTTATTGCCGCGACTGCCAGTGCATCTGTTTTGGCTGCAACCCAGGCCTCGGCCCATGTCTTGGGGCAGCCTTATGTGCTGCCCGAGGAATACACGCCGCGCATTGTCCGCATTCGCGAAGAATTCATCGCTGGTGAGCTTTACGTAGACCCAAACCAGTTTGCCATCTATTGGACATTGGGCGAAAGCAGGGCGATGCGCTTTACCGTTGGTATCGGGCGTGCGGGTCTTTACCATTCCGGTGAATTTTATGTGGGCAGAAAACAGGAATGGCCGGACTGGCGACCAACCCCTGCGATGATCAAGCGTGACCCCGACGCCTATTTGGATTTTGCCGAGGGTGGCATTTATGAAAATGGCCCGCAGCCCGGCGGCATAAGCAACCCGCTTGGCGCGCGCGCGCTTTATCTTTATAATGTAAACACCCGCCGTGATACCTATTTGCGTATTCACGGCACCAATAACCCGCGCACGATTGGCCGGGCGGTATCCAATGGCTGTGCGCGGCTGATCAACCCGCAGGTCGAGGAATTATATGCCATGGTGCCCAACGGCACCCGGGTTGTGCTTTTCCCCAAAGCAGGCGCCGGACCTTCGCATTCCAGCCTGTAAGGCATTATCAGGCTTGACCAAAGGTGCCCGAATGGTTTCAACTTGGCAAAACCATTCGGGGGCATTTGATGCATCAACCAGTTATTTCAGGCACCGGCGTTTTCACGCCAGTCGAAACCATTTCCAATGATGAACTGGTGGTGGCGTTCAACGCCTATGCCGATAAAATGAATATTGAAAATGCCGATGCGATTGCCGCAGGGCAGGTTGATGCGATCCCCCATTCCAGCAGCGAATTTATTTTCAAGGCCAGCGGCATCGAAAGCCGCTATGTGCTGAATAAATCCGGCATTCTGGACCCTGACATCATGTATCCGCAATTGCGCCAACGCGACGATGACGAACCGGGGGTGATGGCCGAAATGGCGGTGGATGCTTGTAACAAAGCCCTGACGCAGGCGGGCAAAACCGCAGCCGATATTGATGCGGTAATAGTAGCGGCATCTAATCTGGAGCGCGCCTATCCGGCGGTGGCCATCGAGGTGCAGGAATTGCTGGGCATTGACGGTTTTGGCTTTGATATGAATGTCGCCTGTTCCTCGGCCACTTTTGGCATTCAGATGGCCAGCGATATGATCCGGTCAGGTTCCGCGCGCGCAATATTGGTGGTAAACCCCGAAATTTGTTCGGGCCATCTGGAATGGCGTGACAGGGACTGCCATTTTATTTTTGGCGATGTCTGCACCGCGACGCTGGTTGAATGCAAAGCAACCGCAAATACCCCGCATTTCGAGGTGCTTTCCACCCGCTGCCTGACCAAGTTTTCTAACAATATCCGCAACAATAACGGCTTTTTGCGCCGCTCGCGCCCTGACGGGGTGGCGGATCGCCGTGATATGCAATTCATGCAAAACGGCCGCAAGGTTTTTAAAGAAGTCTTGCCGATTGTTGCCAATCATATTCTGACACATCTGGAAGATGAAGGCCGCTCGCCCAATGAATTAAAACGCCTGTGGCTGCACCAGGCCAACAAAGCCATGAATGATTTTATTGGCCGCAAAGTGCTGGGCCGCATTCCCGAACCCGATGAGCAACCCAATATTTTGCAAGATTACGCCAATACCAGCTCGGCCGGTTCCATCATCGCATTCTCGAAAAATTCCGATGATATTGCCGATGGCGAACTGGGGCTGATCTGTTCTTTCGGGGCAGGCTATTCAGTTGGGTCAGTGCTGCTTAAACGCTCTGCTTAGCGGCCTGTTGCCGCGCCAGCGCGCTATCCACATCATTAACGCCGATCAATTTGACCGTAAGGCGCAGGAATGAGTTTTCGGCGTGATCACGGGTGCCATCGACCAGAACGATGCGCCAAAGATCAACGGCCAGTGCAAAGCGGTCAACATAGGGAACCGCTTCTTTGATCAGACGGGTAAGGTGCACGGTGTCGCCAACGGTGGCCTCGATCTCCTCGGCCTCTTGGCGAAGGGTCCGAGCCTCGTCAACCGACAGCGAAAATCGCTGGGCACTTATCTGGTCGATCAGGGATTTTTCCGATGCGGCGTAATCGTGGTCGATCTTGGCAAGACGCACCAAAAGTGCCGCCAAAGCCAGCCGTGCGTCATCACTTTCCAGTGGGTCAGGTGTGGGTTCCGCCTTCAGGCGTTTAAGAAGATTTGCTATCATATGCTTAACCTAACGATTGGCTTCAGGATTCCAAGGGCAACACAGTAATTTTACCATTTGAAATTCGAACCGCCGCGCCTTTGATTTTAACAGCCGTGATTTTGTCTGATGCCAGATCAACCGACAGGCCAATTTGGCTGGGCCGGCCCATATCTTCACCTTGTTTCAATAAAAAGACATTGCTGCCCTCATTCAGCTCTCCGGCGGCCAAAAGCTGCGCTGCAAAAAGCGCAGATGCGCCCCCCGTGGCGGGATCCTCGGGCATGCCGTTTTCGGGTGCAAACATGCGCGCGCAAAAGCCGCTTTGGTCACGGCAATAAACATAGACCGAATTATGTTTAGCTGCGTTGGTTAATTGCTGAAACGCCGGATTGACCACCTGCGCTTTTGACAATGCGGCGCGGCTGGCAACTGGCACAAACAGGAACTGTGGGCCGCCCTGCAAATTATTTAGCTTATGTTTGTCAAATCCAATGTCTTTGGTTGTAACTCCCAGCGCCGCCGCCGCCATTTCATCGGAAATTTCCCCAGCCTCAAAGGCAAAAGGAATAACCGGTGCGGTGAATTCGGCGGAAATATCCGTGCCTTTGCGTGATACATTAACCGGAACCAACCCTGCGGTTTCTTCAAGCGTAAGGGTCACGTCAAAATCACCGGAATGCGCCATTTCAGCCAGCAAGATCGCGCAGCCAATGGTGGGATGTCCGGCAAAAGGCAGCTCGCCATAGGGGTGGAATATACGCACCTTGGCGGTATGGTCCGAGCCTTCAGGCTTTTGAACAAAAATGGTTTCCGACAAGTTAAATTCACGCGCAATATTAAGCATTTGAGAGGATGACAAACCGTCTGCCCCCAGAACAACCGCTAACGGGTTGCCTGAAAACGGGTGATCCGTGAATACATCAAGCGTGTGAAATTCCATCTTTTTCTCTTTTCAAAACTGCGCCAATCGAAAGCTAACGCGCGTTACCAAAAAAACAAATCAAATATCGTGATGCGAAATTGTTTCGATTGTCATGGGTTTGTCGTGGCACGCTTGCATTGAAACAGGTCCAAATCAGGAAATGTTAAAAGAACAAAGGTATGAATCGGCAGGGCCATGCGTGGTTATGTGGTGGGCTGAACCCCACCCTACACCAACCGGCTTTGCTTCACTGCCGCTTTAACAAAACTGGCAAAAAGCGGATGTGGTTCAAACGGTTTTGATTTCAATTCGGGGTGAAATTGCACGCCGATATACCACGGATGATCGCTGATCTCCACGGTTTCAGGCAGTTTGCCATCCGGTGAAATGCCCGCAAAAATCAGGCCTTTGGCCTCTAGTGCTTCGCGATAGCCCATATCCACCTCGTAGCGGTGCCGATGGCGTTCTGAAATGGCGGTAGTGCCGTATATTTCAGCGATCCGAGACCCTTCCTTCAGCGTGGCATTATATGCCCCCAACCGCATGGTGCCGCCTTTGTCGTCAGCCTCATCGCGCTGAATGGTGCGGTTGCCCTCCACCCATTCTTTCAGGTGGTAAACAATCGGCGTAAAGCGTTTTTCACCGGCCTCGTGGTCAAATTCCTCAGATCCCGCATCGGCAATACCCGCCAGATTGCGCGCGGCTTCGGTCACCGCCATTTGCATACCCAGACAGATACCAAAATACGGCACGTTATGCTCACGCGCATAGGTGGCGGCCTTAATCATGCCTTCGGTGCCGCGTTCGCCAAAACCGCCGGGAACAAGGATGGCGTTAAAGCCTTCCAAATGCGGGGTGACGTCTTCGCCCTCAAACAATTCGCTGTCAATCCATTCGGCCCGCACTTTTACCTTGTTATGCATACCGCCATGGGTCAGGGCCTCGGCAATAGATTTATAGGCATCGCCCAACTGGGTATATTTGCCAACAATGGCAATTTTAACCTCGCCTTCGGGGTGGTTCACGCGCTCCATCACGTCATGCCATTTGGTCAGGTCGGGTTCGGGGGCGTCGGTGATGTTAAACGCGTTTAACACGGCGCGGTCCATGCCCTCGCGGTGATAGGCCAGCGGCGCGTTATAGATGGAGTCCAGATCAAGCGCCGGAATTACCGCCTCGGGGCGCACATTGCAAAACAGTGCCAGCTTGGCGCGTTCTTTTTCGGGAATAGGGTGTTCGGAACGGCACATCAGAATATCGGGGGCAATACCGATAGAGCGCAATTCCTTGACCGAATGTTGCGTCGGTTTGGTTTTCAGCTCGCCGGCTGCCGCGATATAGGGCAGCAAGGTCAGGTGCATAAAAATACATTCGCCAAAACGGTCTTGGGAAAACTGCCGGATGGCCTCGAAAAACGGCAGGGCTTCGATATCGCCCACCGTGCCGCCGATTTCGCACAGCATAAAATCAACTTCGTCATCGCCGATTTTGATAAAATCCTTGATTTCATTTGTGACATGCGGAATCACCTGAATGGTTTTGCCCAGATAATCGCCACGGCGTTCTTTTTCCAACACGGTTGAATATATCCGGCCCGAGGAAATAGAATCGGTTTTGCGCGCTGATACCCCCGTAAACCGTTCGTAATGTCCCAGATCCAGGTCGGTTTCCGCGCCATCATCGGTCACGAACACCTCGCCATGTTCAAACGGCGACATGGTGCCGGGATCGACATTCAAATACGGATCAAGCTTGCGCAACCGCACCGAATAGCCCCGCGCCTGAAGCAATGCGCCAAGCGCAGCTGATGCCAGCCCCTTGCCCAAAGACGAAACCACACCACCGGTAATAAAAATATAACGTGCCATAAGGCCCCCGCGAGAATCAAATTTTTGAGAGTCCGCCTGCGCAGAATCTGCTGTATCACGGGATTTGATTATTACAGAACCTATCTGCACGGCGCAAGGGTTCCGCAACGATATATTGTAGATTGTTTGCAGATACGCCCCTAGCCATGGTATGAAACGGGCATATTTTTGCAACAAACAGGCAGGCCGATATGCTGAAACTCATCACATTTCCCCCCGCATTTGGCGCGCCAAGCATGTCGCCGTTTGGCACTAAGGTCATGTGTTTGCTCAATATGTCGGGCGCGGAATGGCAGGTGCATTACGCCGGTGATACACGAAAATCCCCCAAGAAAAAACTGCCGGTGCTAAAAGATGGCGATAAAATCATTCCCGACAGCAACGCCATTCGGGCCTATCTGGAACAAAAGCTGGATTTTGATTTTGATGCAGGGCTAAGCGCCGAACAACGGGCCACGTCACATATGCTGATCAAAATGCTGGAGGAACACACCTATTTTATCGGGCTTGTTGAACGGTGGTCATCGGAAGATAACTGGCAAATAATGCGCCGGAAAATGTTTGAGAATGCGCCCAAATGGATGGAAATTCTGCTGGCCAATAAAATCCGTAAAAAAATGCTGGCGCAGGCTTATGCCCAAGGCATGGCACGCCATTCCGAAAAGGAACGCCTGCAACTTGCAAAGGCCGATATGGCCGCTATCCGCACGGTGCTGGGGGATAAGGATTTTCTGTTTGGGGCCGCACCAACCGCCGCAGATGCAACCGCGGTGCCGTTTTTGATAACCATGGCCCATATGCCCGCCGCCACCAAAATTTCAAAGCATTTTGCAGCGGATAAAACATTGATGGATTATGTCGAGCGGGGCAAAGCCGCCATGTATCAAGGGCTGAAATCGTAGGGTGCGTGGTTTCCACGCACCGTTGCTACTCAGACGCAGGCGTATCCGTAACCGGCAATGGCACCGTTAACGCGCCCAGATCAGGCAGGGCGGGTGTTTCGGTTTCAATCGCTGCGGGCAATGCTTCCAGCCCGTCAATCACCGAGCCGCCGGCATTGCGCTGGGCCATTACGGTTAGGGTCAGCGATGTAATCATAAACCCGATGGCAAAAATCCATGTGGCTTTGCCAAGCGCGGTTGCCGCTGCACGGCCGGAAACCGCGCCACCGCCACCACCACCAATGCCAAGCCCGCCGCCTTCAGAACGTTGAAGCAAAACCACGCAGATCAGGCCGAGGGCCAAAATCAGGTGAATGGCAAGGACGATATTTTCCATTGGAAGTCTTTCGTTTTTAATCGGAACGGCGCTTGATAACCAATGAAATGGGGCTTGTCGATTGGAAATCAACATTTTCGCCAGTTTTTGCAGTGCCTTTTTGATGTCCTGCCCAAAAACCGGCAATAATGCAACCCTGCGGGGCAGGGCGGGCAAAAACCGGCAGTATTTTCAGCAATGTCTTCAAAGATTTATTTTCGGGTTATATTCCAGAATAATCGGCACGATCAGTTCTTCTTCGTCGCTTAGATGCCGGTTCATAAACCTGTCAAACCGGTGCAGGATTTTTTGCAAATTATCCGCCGCAAACATCGATGCCTCGCTTTTGGCGCGAATTTTATTGACCAGATCACTGCCGGAACCTGCCATGCCTTCCAGCAATTCGGCCAGTTGGTGGTGGTCCTTGCCCAACAGGTCAAACCCGTCGTTTAGGCGCGCATCCTGCCGAATCAATAGCGGAAAATAATGCTGGTCTTCCATATGGTGATGCATGTGTAATTCATTAACAAAAAACCCGCCAACCTTGGCGATCAGGCTGGCGTATCGTTGCGGATCACGCTCACCGGCCAAAAAATGGTCCCCCTCCGAACGCAAGGTTTCCAGCGTTTTACGGAACATTATATGGCGGTTCAGCCAAAACCTGGTCAGTTCGGAAAAGTTCTGATGGCTAGACCAGTCGCTGCGGGGGTAGCTGTCCGATAAAACCTTCAGATGTTCCGGCAACCCGTCACGTTCGGGCAGGTCATTCTTCATTATCGCCGACTTGGTCCATGTCAAACTGCCCCGAAAGACGGCGGCGAATGATTGACCAGCTAAGCCCGATGCCAAGCACAACCGACAACCCGATCAAGCCAATCCATGTCATTACCGTGGCATCGGTCGGGTCCAGCCAGCCCATGTCATTCAGCACCCAAAGCAGCACGGCAATTACCGCCACAACCATGCCAATACCAATATAGCCAATGGACCGGAACGTGGCGCGCAGAAAAACAACATAAGCCACCAACAGCACCAGCCCGACCAGAATAACGATCGACATTTTGGCATCAAAATTGCCAATCGCCCATTGCACAAAATTAAAACTGGTGGGGTTATAAGTCAGCATAACCAGCACAAGTGCGGCAAACCAGCGGATCAAAAGGCTTTTTAGCATGGGCTTTTCCTTTGAATGTTTGTGCTATCATTCGGGCTTGTTGACGGGAAATCAAGGGGGAAACCGTCTGAGGCACAAAAATGCCGGGCTGTAGGGTGCGTGGTTTCCACGCACCCTACGCACGCCGACCCACAAAAAAACTTTTCAGCAACGCCGCCGCCTCCGCCTCGCCAATCCCTGCGTAAACCTCGGGTTTATGATGGCTTTGCGGGTGGCTGAAAATGCACGGCCCCTGTTCAATGCCGCCAGATTTCGGATCGGCCGCACCGTAATACAGCCGCGCGATCCGTGCCGCTGAAATAATCGCGGCACAGGCGGGGCAGGGTTCAAGGGTTACATATAAATCCGCACCCACCAGCCGTTCCGACCCGACCGCTTGACAGGCCGCGCGAATGGCCAATACTTCGGCATGGGCGCTCGGGTCCAGCAATTCGCGGGTGCGGTTTCCGGCACTTGCCAGCACCAGCCCATCCAAAACAATCACCGCACCAACCGGAACCTCGCCCCGTTCAGCCGCCAAACGGGCCTCTGACAGGGCTTGGTCCATATGGCTGGTAAAGCTCATGCAGGCGCGGTTTTTTTGCGCCGCGTCACCAGATTGTTCAGCGCCTCGATATAGGCCCTGGCCGAGGCCACAACCGTATCGGTATCCGCTGACATGCCGGTGACAATTTTGCCGTTTTCCTCCATACGCACGGAAACGGTCGCCTGCGCGTCGGTGCCCTCGGTCACCGCATGCACCTGATACAGGTTCAGGCGGGCCTGATGCGGAAACAGGGTTTTGATGGCATTAAACGTGGCATCCACCGGCCCGTCACCGGTCACATCAACCGATTTTTCAGTATCCCCGACCCGCAAGGTCAGCGCAGCGGTTTGCGGCCCTGTGGTGCCACAGACCACCCGCAGGGAAACCAGTTCCAGCTGGTCCGATGCCGGGTCGCTGCTGCCCGTCATCAAGGCCACCAGATCATCGTCAAAAATTTCTTTTTTGCGATCAGCCAGTTCTTTGAATCGCACAAACACGTCTTTTAGCTGGTTGTCACCAATGGTAAATCCCAGATTTTCCAGTTTGGAGCGCAACGCGGCGCGGCCCGAATGTTTGCCCATCACCAGACTTGTTTCCGACAGCCCGATATCCTCTGGCCGCATGATTTCAAAGGTCTCGGAATTTTTCAACATACCGTCCTGATGGATGCCGCTTTCATGGGCAAAGGCGTTTTTGCCAACAATTGCCTTGTTGAATTGCACCGCAAACCCCGAAACCTGCGCCACCATGCGGCTGGCTTTCATGATCTGGGTGGTATCAATGCGGGTTGTCCATGGCATGATGTCATTGCGCACTTTCAACGCCATTACCACCTCTTCCAATGCGGTATTCCCCGCCCGTTCGCCCAAGCCATTAATGGTGCATTCAATTTGTCGTGCCCCGCCAGCCACAGCCGCCAAAGCATTGGCGGTGGCCATGCCCAGATCATTATGACAATGGGTGGCAAAAATAATCTCGTCCGCGCCCGGAACCCGTTCAAGCAACATGCGGATCAGATCAGCGCTTTCGGCAGGGGCGGTATAGCCGACTGTATCAGGGATATTGATGGTGGTCGCACCGGCCTTGATGGCAATTTCAACCACTTTGCACAGGTAATCATCCTCGGTGCGGGTGGCATCCATTGGCGACCATTGCACATCCGCGCAAAGATTACGCGCATGGCTGACCGATTCATGGATCACATCACACATGGCATC
>JAKITE010000046.1 GCA_021648225.1 Paracoccaceae bacterium | reverse complement strand
GCCCTGCGTTATGTGCATGACCAGATCAAAAAGCTGGGGCATTTTGATAATCTGGATATGCTGGCAGACCCCGACACACCGCGGGATCTGTTTGGTATGTTGCTGCGGGCCAAAGCCGGCTAGAACTCAGCTCTGAATCTTAGCTCGACACCATAACTTTCGAAATCTTCCAACCCAAGCCCGTCATAAAATCCACTTAAACCCAGATTGCCGGCCATCCCGACCTGGCGGTTAACCCCCAGTTCAAACCGTGCACGCCCGCCCTCATAGCCCGGATCAACAGCATTGCCGGAACTATAGCTCCAGACACCCGAAACCCCGCCATTCAGCATTGTGGCCGCGCTTAGCGCCAGTTCAAAATCCAGCCCCGCCGAGACTTGCGCCAAAGCAATAGTTTGCGCCGCAATCGGATTGCCCAAACCATCAATATAAGCCGCCTGTGCATCGGAGGTATATTTTGCATCCAGAAACGGCAGCAACACCAACTGGCTGCGTTCAATTTCGCCGGAAACCCCTAATGTGGCCAGCCAGCGCTCGGTAGAAAATGCATCGGTAAACGTGCCAATCGGCGAAATGGTATTTCTGGTCTGGCCATATAATAATGACCCCTCGAAATAAAGCGGTTGATCAGGCAGTTTGGCCGCAAAATATGGCCCGATCAACCATCCCATGCCGCTGGTCGTGGCTGCGCCGTCAACTTCGGTCAGGGTATCAAATTGCAACATACCGCCGATCAGCAGATTTTCAGACAGCATGGAATACCCGCCAAACGCACCAAATACATATTGGCTTTCGGCACCTATATCTGTGGCCCAATTGGCATTCAGACGCGCCCAGACCGGCCCGTCCATACCGCTATCGAACGCCACAATCCCGCCCTTGTTGGTTATATCGGCGCTGAATTGCGGCGCGCCTCCGCCACGCAATAATCCGGCCAAATCGGGCTGGTTGGACAGCAAGGCATTGGAACGGGTCAGCATGAATTTGGCAATATTGGCGCTGGTTTGCTCTGCAATCACATTTTCACTGGTAAAGAGACCCGAAGCCTCATTGCCATTCAGCGCCGCATCCTGCGCCACACTGGCACTGACCGACATCGTAAGGTCATCCACACCGCTGGCGGAAACCGTGGCGATATAGGTTGCGCCACTGCCCGAAAATGCTGTTACAACCCCGCCGGAAATGTTGATTTCCGCCTGCTCGAATCCGGTGACCGGTTCGGAAAAATTGATGGTGGCATCAAAGATTACAGGGCCGGCAATGGTGTCCGGCAGACCGGTGATCCATACGCTGGGCGGGGTCGGGTCGGCACTGGCGGTCAAGGTGTTGGAGGCCGTATTGGCATTGCCCGTCAGATCAGCGGCACTGGCCGCCGGAATTTGCACCGACACGGCCACAGAGCGGCCATTGGAAAGGTCAAAGGTATAAACAGAGGCGCTCACGGCGGTAAAATTGCTGAGATTCATAAAGGGCGCGTCGATATCCGCCAACGTAAACCCAGTGACATCCTCGCTAAAGGTTACGGTTACGGTTTGGCGCGGAAGACCGACCGCCGCCGCAAGGCCGGAAAGCACCACCGTGGGGGCGGTTATATCAACCGTGGCCGAAAGGGTGGCAGAGGCAAGATTGAAGTTGCGGGCAATATCGGCCGCCGCGCCTGCCGGAAGGTCAATCGAAACCGTGCCGGTGCCGATGCGGGTAAGCCGGACCTCATATGTGCGGGTGCTTACAGCCGTGTAGCCGGTAATTTGTGCGTTAACCAAATTCAGGTCTGTTGGCTCAAAACCGTAAACCGGCTCAGAGAACACGATCGTTATCAATTGCGGCGTGTCGCCAATGGTAGCAGCCAATCCGGTGAGCGTAACCGTGGGGGCGACCCGCTCAAACCAGCCGTTGTTGACAGAAAACTCGCTCATGCCTCCGACGATAGTGCCTGCATCACGGCTGGTCGCTACGGCAATGCTATGCCGAACATTTTTACCGTTTCCGTCTGTGTAAACCAATGTGCAATTCGCACTATACCCGCCGGTGGCGAATTTTTGGCCCATACGTGTGGCCGAAAAAAACCTTCCCGTAAGTCTACCGCGTGTCGCCACACACGAAATAAATCGTGACGATGGCTGATAGAGAACACCATTATTATAAAACCGAACAATTACATTTTTCGTCCCGGCCACAATGGTATGCCCGAATTTTGTCGGGCCAGCCACAAAGCTCGTTGACCCGCAGGTGTCTTCGCCAGCATTCACAAAAACTCCGGCTCCTGTATTGGTCGAGGTTCCGGATATCGCAGGGCAGGTTAGTGCCGATGCGCTTTGCGCCCAAAGCGACATGACCATTAGCGCCACTGCGCGCAGCACAAATTTAGGGTTAAACATTTCTCACTCCCGTTACTGTTCAGGCAATGCGAGTGTTGAAAAACAATCTCTGCATAGCTAAACCGCCCGCATTTGCGGGGTTTTCTATACAGCCAATTGTCTGCGACGGCGGGCGCGGTTAAGCGCCCCGGATCTTCCCTTGGGCCGACATCTATATAGCGGGGCTTTTAACGCTACGGGTTCTCAGACAGTTTTGTCTCGCAAAAACCTTGCGCTCCGTCAAGTGTAAAAGTTAAACAAAAACCCGAACCAGTGATTGCGTTGACTTGGCGTTTTTGATAGGATTGCCCACAATATATTGTGCTTCATCAAGGTGAGTGATCGTGAGCGACGAGACTGAAAACAAAGACGGCGAAAGCCCCGAAAAATACGTCTATGGCGGACCGCAAATCGCGATCGAGGAGGAAATGAAAACTTCCTATCTCGATTATGCCATGAGCGTGATTGTTTCGCGTGCCATCCCTGATTTGCGCGATGGTCTGAAACCGGTGCATCGGCGGATTTTATACGCCATGAACGAGGCCGGAAACACCCATGACAAATCCTATCGCAAATCGGCGCGTCCTGTTGCCGACACGATGGGTAAATATCACCCCCATGGCGATGCCTCGATTTATGACGCCTTGGTGCGCATGACGCAGGATTTTTCCATGTCACTGCCTTTGCTGGATGGCCAAGGCAATTTTGGCTCGATGGATGGCGATAAGGCGGCGGCGTTTCGCTATACCGAAGTGCGGATGCATAAAGCCGCCAGTTTTTTGCTGGCGGATATTGACAAAGACACCGTTGATTTTCAGGAAAATTATGACGGTAAAGACAGCGAGCCAACCGTGCTGCCGGCGCGCTATCCCAATATGCTGGTTAATGGTGCGGGCGGCATTGCCGTGGGCATGGCCACCAATATCCCGCCCCATAATCTGGGCGAGGTAATCGACGGCACCTTGGCCCTGATGGAAAACCCGGATATGACCGTGGATGACCTGATGGAATATATCCCCGCGCCGGATTATCCGACCGGCGGCATTATTCTGGGCACGCATGGCGCCCAAAAAGCCTATCGCGAAGGGCGTGGCTCGGTTGTAACCCGGGCGCGCACCAGCGTTGAGGAGATTCGCAAGGATCGTTACGCGATTGTGGTTACCGAAATTCCGTATCAGGTGAACAAAGCCACCATGATCGAGAAAATCGCCGAGCTTGCGCGCGATAAAAAGGTCGAGGGCATTGCCCATGTGCAAGACGAATCCGACCGGTTCGGTGTGCGCGTAGTGATCGAGTTGCGCCGCGATGCCACCGCCGAGGTGGTTTTGAACCAGCTTTTCCGGTTTACGCCGCTGCAAACCAGCTTTGGTTGTAATATGCTGGCGCTGAATGGCGGGCGGCCCGAAACGCTTGATTTGAAAAAATTCCTGTCGGCCTTCATTACCTTTCGCGAAGAAGTCGTGGCGCGGCGCACTGCGTTTGAATTGCGCAAAGCCCGCGAGCGGAGCCATATTTTATGTGGTCTGGCGGTGGCGGTTAGCAATGTTGACGAGATTGTCGCCACCATTCGCGCATCCGCCAACCCTGCCGAGGCCCGCGAAAAACTGAAAGAACGCCGCTGGCCTGCGCAAGACATCGCCAGCTATATTCAGCTGATTGATGACCCGAGCCATAAAATTAACGAAGATGGCACCTATTACCTGTCTGAAACCCAGGCCCGCGCCATTCTGGAACTGCGCCTGCAACGGTTAACCGCCATGGGCGTTGCCGAGGTCACGGATGAACTCGCCGAACTGGCTGGCAAAATTCAGGATTACCTTGATATTTTGCGCTCACGCGAACGTATCATGGAGATTATCTCGGTAGAGCTGAAAGAAGTGCGGGAGCTGTTCGCCGTGCCGCGCCGATCTGAAATTGTTGATTTTGCTGCCGATATGGACGACGAAGACCTGATCGAGCGCGAAGACATGGTCGTGACCGTCACCAATTCCGGCTATATCAAACGCACACCTTTGGACGAATTCCGCGAACAAAAACGCGGCGGCAAAGGGTCTGCGGGGATGAACACCAAGGACGAGGATTTTGTCACGACTTTGTTCGTGGCCAACACCCATACGCAGCTGTTGTTTTTCACCTCGGAAGGCATGGTTTACAAGCTGAAAACATGGAAATTGCCACGCGGCGGGCGCAATGCACGCGGCAAGGCGATTATCAATATTCTGCCTATTCCCCAAGGGGTTAACGTGGCGGCGATCATGCCGGTTGACCGTGAGGAATCCGAATGGGCTGATTTGCAGATCGTATTTGCCACCTCCACCGGCGGGGTGCGCCGCAACGCGCTTTCCGATTTTACCAATGTGCGCGCCAATGGCAAAATCGCCATGAAGCTTGATGAAGACATGCGCCTGATCAATGTGCAAATGTGTGACGAGGGCGACGATTTTATGCTGACCACCAGCCTTGGCAAAGCCATTCGTTTCCCCGTGACCGATGTGCGGGTATTCAAGGGCCGCGACAGCACCGGCGTGCGTGGCATTAAACTGGCGGCAGGCGACGAAGTAGTTTCAATGTCGATCCTGCGCCATGTCGATGCCAGCCCCGATGATCGTAATGCCTATTTCAAAATGCGCCGCGCGGTTACTGGCGAAGAAGGGGCCGAGGTCGAGGCGGTCGAAAGCACCATTTCACCCGAGCGTTACGCAGAATTATCCGCATTGGAGGAATGGATTCTAACCATCACCTCGGGCGGGTTTGGCAAGCGTTCTTCGGCCCATGAATATCGGGTTTCGGCACGCGGCGGCCAAGGTGTGGCAGCGGCCAATCTGGGGCGGCGCGGCGATACCATTATTGCCAGTTTCCCTGTGGATGACGAAGACCAGATCATGCTGGCCACCAATTCAGGCCAAAGCATCCGCTGCCCTGTTGCCGGAATTTCCCGCCAAAGCCGCAGTTCATCGGGCGTGACGGTATTCAAAACCGGCAAGGGCGAAAAAGTCGTCAGTGTGGCGTGGATTGCTGAGCAAGGGGAAGACGAAATCGGTGAATAACAGCAGCCGCCATGGCTCAAAATAAGTATTAACAAAAGTATAATTATGTGATAATAGCAGTAAACTTAAATGTAAAAAGGTGCCAAAATGAAAAAATCTCTTGTTGCAGCGGCTGCAGTAATGTCGTTATCGGGGGCCGCATCGGCCCAGGTTGCCTTCCAGTTCGGCACGATTGATCTTGATTATTATAACGCTGATTTCCCCGCCGATATTTACATGTTTGGTGGCAGCGCGCGCGCTGATTATGATATTGGCAATTTTGGCTTACAGCTTGACGGAAACATCGTTGTGATGACCGATTTCAGTTCTAATTTCACGAGCTCCTCCGTTGGCGCGCATGTTTACAAAGAACTGGGAAACGGCACCAAGCTCGGTGCTTATCTTGGTGCGGAAATTATTAGCTTTTTGGGTTCCACAAGCACTTTATTTAGCTACGGCCTTGAGGGCATGACCAGCCTTGGCCCTGTGGATGTCGAAGCCTATCTGGGCGGACTTTCATTTGAGGGCAGCAATATTTTTTGGACAGCAGATGTTGATGCCTATTATAGCGTCACTGAGGCACTGGAAATTTCGGCTGGTATAACCCACATGTTTGACGACGGATTCAGTGATACGGGTTACAGCATAGGTGTAAAGTATGATATTCCGAATATGCCCATTTCAATTGGCGCGGAATATACCTTTAACGAATTCGACGATATGGTAATCCTTAAGGCATCTTATGCATTTGGCGGGCCAACTGATGAACGCCTGTTTTCCGAGCGCCAGTCCAACTTTTTAGTATTCGGGGGGCCGTAATAGCCACTTGGATACCCACAGCGCTTAACCAAATATCGGTTTGATACCTGCTAGCGGGCCTTTTCTTTTTGAACAGGCTCGCTTAAATCATCTTTATGACAGAACCCATCCATATCATCGGCGGCGGCATGGCCGGCTCCGAGGCCGCTTGGCAAATCGCACAGGCTGGCCTGCCCGTTATTATTCATGAAATGCGCGGCAAGGTGGGCACATTTGCCCATCAAACCGATAATCTGGCCGAACTGGTTTGTTCCAATTCATTCCGCTCGGATGATGACGAGGCCAATGCCGTGGGCCTGCTGCATTGGGAAATGCGCCAAGCCGACGGGTTGATTATGGCAATGGCAGATCTGCATAAGCTGCCCGCTGGCAGCGCACTGGCGGTGGACCGCGATGCATTTTCTGTGGCAGTAACCGAACGCTTGATGGCGCATCCGAATATAACGGTAGAGCGCGGCGAAATCACCTCCCTGCCCGATTGGCCACATACCATTATTGCCACCGGCCCGCTAACCTCCGGCGCGCTGGCCGAAAGCATTCGTGCGGCAGCTGGCGAAACATCACTGGCGTTTTTTGATGCCATCGCCCCAATTGTGCATTTTGATAGCATCAACATGGAAAAAGCATGGTTTCAGTCGCGCTATGACAAAGGCGAAACCGAGGCTGACCGAACCGCCTACCTGAACTGCCCGATGGACAAAACCCAGTATGAGGGCTTTATCGACGCGCTGATTGCAGCTGAAAAAACCGAATTCAAGGATTGGGAAAAAGACACCCCCTATTTTGACGGCTGCTTGCCGATCGAGGTGATGGCCGAACGCGGCCGGGAAACCCTGCGCTGGGGGCCGATGAAACCGGTTGGCTTGACCAACCCGCACCAGCCCGAAATCAAGGCCCATGCCGTGGTGCAATTGCGGCGTGACAACGCGCTTGGCACGTTATTCAACATTGTCGGTTTTCAAACCAAAATGAAATACGCGGCCCAAAAAGCGGTTTTTCAAAGCATTCCCGGGTTGGAGGATGCGGAATTTGCCCGTTTGGGCGGGATTCACCGCAATACATTTATTAATTCGCCTATCCTGCTTGATCGACAAATGTGCCTGAAATCCAACCCGAATATTCGCATGGCGGGGCAAATCACCGGGGTTGAGGGCTATGTTGAAAGCACCGCAATGGGTCTGCTTGCGGGGCGTATGGCCATTGCCGATGCGGCCGGAAAACCCCTGACACCACCGCCAAATACTACCGCTATGGGCGCGCTAATCACCCATATTACCGGCGATGCCGATGCCAAACATTTTCAGCCGATGAATGTCAATTTCGGGCTGTTCCCGCCGATTGACGCCAAGCAGGGCCGAAAAAACCGCAAGGTGCGATACAAGGCCTATACCGACCGCGCCAAGGCTGATTTTCTAACATGGCTTGGCCAGATTTGACCCATACCGAACGCTTTGCCCCCTCGCCCACCGGCCCGCTGCATCTGGGCCACGCATTTTCTGCGTTGACCGCATATGAGCGCGCGCAAAAAGCCAACGGTATTTTCCTGCTTAGAATAGAAGACATAGACACATCGCGCTGCCGCCCCGAATGGGAGGCGTTGATTTTTGAAGACCTCGCATGGCTGGGCATTACTTGGCAAAAACCGGTATTGCGTCAATCCACACGCTTGCCTGCCTATCGTAAAGCCTTGCAAACCCTGTGGAATATGGGCCTGTTATACCCCTGCACCTGCAGCCGCGCCGATATAAAATCAGCGCTTAATGCCCCGCAGGAAGGCGCGCCATTGCTTGGGCCGGACGGCATGGTTTACCCCGGAACCTGCCGCCATAAACCTTTGCCAAAAGAAATGCCGGACACAGCGCTGCGGCTGAAAATGCCGGAAGCCATGCAAAAAACCATCGGCGATATTGTCATTGCGCGGCGAAATATGGGCACTTCCTATCATCTTAGCGTTGTGGTTGATGACGGGTTTCAAAACATCACCCATGTAACGCGCGGCGAAGATCTGGCCGAGGCCACCCCCATTCACAAATATCTGCAAAACCTGCTGGGCCTGCCAATACCTGAATACTTTCACCATTCCCTAATTCGGGACGAGGCCGGAAAACGCCTCGCCAAACGGGATGATGCCCGCAGCATCCAGAAATATCGGCAAGATGGCGCAACCCCGCATGATATCCGCCAAATGATCGGGCTTTAGGGTTTATTCGGGCTGCATCAATTCAAGCTCCTCGCCATCCTGAATGGCTGTATAAAAACAGCTACGCCGGTTGGTATGGCAGGCAGGGCCGGTTTGCTCAACCAGCATCAACAGGCAATCGCGGTCACAATCTATGCGCAAATCTTTTAACAGCTGCACATTGCCGGATGTCTCGCCCTTGCGCCACAATTCTTGCCGCGAGCGCGACCAATAAGTCACCTGCCCTGTTTTCAGCGTTTCCGCCAGACTTTCGGCATTCATCCATGCCAGCATCAACACCTCTCCCGACACTGCATCTTGTGCAATTGCCGGCACCAGCCCGTCTGAATTAAATTTTACCGTGCCCAGATCAAATTTCATGTTTTGCCTCTTGTTATCCTGCCAATGCCCACCCTATCTATTGTGAAACGCGGACGTTGCAAAGGCCAGCCATGGATACCGATTTGATAAAGCTCTATTCCGGCCGCATTTTGGCGCTGGCGGCGAATATTCCACTGACTGAGCGGCTGGAAAACCCTGATCGCTCCGTGAAAAAACGCTCACCGCTTTGTGGGTCAACGGTGACGGTTGATATTAATGCTAAAAATGATGCGATCACGGCATATGGCCAAGACGTAAAAGCCTGCGCGCTGGGCCAAGCCGCCGCATCGATTCTGGCAGCAAATGCCGTTGGCCGTTCCAAATCTGAAATTCAGATGGCCCGAGACCAGCTTTTGGCCATGTTAAAACAAGACGGCCCAGTGCCTGATGCCCCGTTTGACGGGTTTGAGGTTTTGCTGCCCGCACGGGAATATAAAAACCGCCATGCGTCGATCATGCTGGCACTTGAAGCCACATTAGAAGCCCTACAATAAAAAAACGCCGCGACCTGAAAGTCAGGCGCGGCGAGTTGGGTGAATGATCCAAATGGCACAGAACAATCTGCACCGTCCGAGGCAGGTCGGAATGGGTGGCGGTTAACGCCGGATCAGTCAGCAGAAATCAGGTCAGGGCAAGGGTGCCGATCAACATCAGACAAATCAGACCAAGGGTCAGTGCATCTTCGATAATCGGCCTGACATCTGAATGTTCATATTTCCGAATAAGTGCGGCCATGTTCTGTCCCTCGCGTTAATTTCCCGTTAAGTTTCCTTAATGTTCTCTTTTTGACCCGTTATGTCAAGAACATTTTAGGAACATAATGAAATTAACCCACCGAAAGCAGTAAAATCGCCCGATCCCGATCCATTAAATACAGCAAAGCCCGTATGGCCTGCCCGCGCGGGCTGGTTAAATCAGGGTCCATGGTCAGTAAAAGTCGCGCGTCATCCTGTGCGGTCTCCATTAAATCCGCCTGACTTTCCAGATCCGCCACGCGGAAATTCGGCAACCCCGATTGTTTCAGGCCCAGCAAATCACCCGCGCCGCGAATGCGTAAATCTTCGTCGGCAATGCGGAATCCATCCTGGGTTTCGCGCATGATTTTCAACCGCGCGGTGCCCCCTTGGGTTAAAGGGCTGTCAAACATCAGCAAACAGGTCGAGGCAACCGCACCGCGCCCGACCCGTCCGCGCAGCTGGTGCAACTGTGCCAGACCAAAATTTTCAGCGCCCTCGATCACCATGATCGTTGCGTTTGGCACATCAACCCCCACCTCGATCACCGTGGTTGCGACCAGCAGCCGTGTGGTGCCTGACACAAACGCCGCCATGGCTGCATCTTTTTCACTGCTTGGCATTTGGCCATGCACAAGCCCGACTTTGTCTTCGCCAAGCGCCAGCCGCAAGGCCCGAAACCGCTCATTTGCAGCGGTCATATCCACCAATTCGGATTCCGCCACCAACGGGCAAACCCAATAGGCCTGCCGCCCCTCATCCAGCGCTTTTCGCAGCCGTTCAACCACCTCGTCCATACGGCCGGATGACACCAGAACCGTTTCAATCGGCTTTCTACCGGGCGGTTTTTCATCCAGAATGGACACATCCATATCGCCATAATGGGCCAGCGCCAATGATCGCGGAATTGGCGTTGCGGTCATCACCAGAATATCAACCGCCTGCCCTTTTGCCCCCAGCTCCATACGTTGATGCACCCCGAAACGGTGTTGTTCATCAATTACAGCCAAGCGCAAGTTGCTGAAAACAATATCTTTTTGAAACAAAGCATGGGTGCCGATCAAAATATTTATCTCGCCGCTGGCCAGCGCCGCCAATTTATCGCGCCGCGCAGTGCCTTTGTCCCGGCCGGTCAGAATTTCGATATTTATGCCCGCGGCTTTGGCCATTGGCCCCAGCGATTCCATGTGCTGACGGGCCAGAATTTCGGTCGGGGCCATTAGGGCCGCCTGCCCCTTGGCCTCGACCACCTCCGCCATGGCCAGCATTGCCACCAGCGTTTTACCGGAACCAACATCGCCTTGCAGCAGCCTGTTCATACGCAGCGGCTCTGCCATATCTGCCAAAATCTCGTTAACAGCGCGGGTTTGCGCGCCGGTTGGTGCATAAGGCAGGCTGTCCAGCACCCGCCGCGCCATTTTGCCTTTGGCTTTTGTTGAAATACCTTTGGCACGTTTGGCCCGCGCGCGCGCCAAGGCAAGGGTCATCTGATGGGCCAGAAATTCGTCATAAGCCAAGCGTTGGCGCGCCGGTGTTATTGGCGAAACGTCATTAATATTCTTGGGCTGATGCGCTTGCGTTATCGCAGCATGCCAATCCGGCCAACTGTGTTTTTTCAACACCGAAGGCTCGATCCATTCGGGCAATTCCGGCATCCGCTCCATCACCGAACCCACCGCCTTGAACATGGTTTTCTGGGTGACCCCTGCGGTTAACGGGTATAATGGTTCAAATTCAGGCAGGTTTTCGGCCTCGAAGCTGCGCAAAATATGATCGGGATGGGTCATTTGGGCGATACCGTCAAACACCTCGACCTTGCCGGAAATAATCCGCCGCTGGCCCGAGGGCAGCATTTTTTTCACCCAATCCTCGCGCGCATGGAAAAACACCAGTTGAAAATCGGTTTGGGAATCGCGCACCAAAACCCGATAAGGCCCGCGCCCGCGCGGTTTTTGATGGATGCCAACTTCAACCTCGACTGTAACAGTTTGCGGGAAAATCATGCCTTTGATTGTGGGTTTCAACCGCCGGTCAATGCCCGAATGGGGTAAGGTGAACAGCAGGTCTTTAGGCCGCTCAACCCCCATATTTGCCATATTTTCAGCGGTTTTGGGGCCGATACCATCAAGCCCGGTCAGGCTGGCAAAAAGCGGAAACAGAATTTCGGGGCGGCTGTTGGTCATAATTCAACTGTCGCTTGAACCTGCGATCAGATCAAGCCATTCCTGCTCGGTCAGGGTTTTCACGCCAAGGCTTTGCGCCTTTTTTAGCTTTGATCCCGCCTTGGCCCCTGCCACCAGAATATCGGTTTTTGCAGATACCGAACCCGAAACCTTAGCCCCGAGGCTTTCCGCCGTGGCCTTGGCCTCGGCCCTCGAAACCAGTTCCAGCGTGCCGGTAAACACCACGGTTTTGCCGGCCACAGGCGAACCGTTGGTTTTCGGCACGGCGACCGGTTCGATTTCCAGATGCGTAACCAGCCGGTCAACAATGGCTTTGGCGCGGGGTTCATGGAAAAAATCAACCAGCGCGGCGGCCATAACTGTGCCGATGCCATCAATTGAATTCAGGGTTTCCCACGCCTCGCCTTTGTGATTTTGCGCGGCCATCATCGCGGTTTCAAAACCGGGCCAATCGCCATAAAACCGCGCCAATGTCATAGCAGAGCTTTCACCGACATGGCGAATACCCAGCCCGAAAAGCAGGCGATTCAGCGGGATGTTGCGACGTTCATTAATCGCGTCGAACAGCTTTTGCGCCGATTTATCCCCCCAGCCCTCACGATTTCTAAGCTGCTGCACGCCTGAACCAAAACGCTCTTGCAGCGTGAAAATATCGGCTGGTTCAGATATCCAGCCATCTTGCGTAAAGACCTCCACCTGTTTTGCGCCTAAACCGTCTATATCAAATGCATTTCTGGATACAAAATGTTTTAGCTTTTCAATGCGTTGCGCCGCACAGCTAAACCCGCCAGAGCATCGCGCAACCGCTTCGCCTTCCTCGCGAATGGCATCGGAACCACAAATCGGGCATTTTTCGGGAAACTGGAAAACAGGGCCATCGCCGCGCTTTATCACCTCACGGATTTTGGGGATAACATCACCGGCGCGGTAAATTTCAACCAAATCCCCAACCCGAATATCGCCACCCTTGCGGATCGGTTGGCCATTGGAATCCACGCCTTTGATATAATCCTCGTTATGCAAGGTGGCGCGCGCTACCACAACGCCGCCCACCGTAACCGGCGCCAGATGCGCCACCGGAGAAAGCGCGCCGGTGCGGCCGACCTGAATTTCAATGGCTTCAACAATTGTAGTTGCGGTTTCAGCAGGGAATTTATGGGCAATCGCCCAGCGAGGCGTATTGCTGCGAAACCCCAGCCGCGCTTGCAGGGCCAAATCGTTTACCTTGTAAACCACCCCGTCAATATCATAGCCCAAGGTCGCGCGCTGAACCTCGATATTTTTGTAATGCTCGATAATTTCATCGGGGGATTGGCATAGTTTGGTTAAAGGGTTAATTGAAAACCCCAGCTTTCCCAGCCGCTTAATCGAGCCCATCTGGGTATTTGCCAAGGGTTCGGAAATATCCCCCCAGGCATAAGCAAAAAAGGCCAAGGGTCTTTTGGCGGTGATAGAGCTGTCCAACTGGCGGAGCGACCCTGCGGCTGCGTTGCGCGGATTGGCAAATTCTTTGTCACCTTTGGCGGATTGCGCGGCGTTTAAGGCCTCAAAATCCTTATGACTCATATAAACCTCGCCGCGCACTTCGAAAATATCGGGCGCGCCGGAAATTTTATGGGGAATATCGGCAATGGTTTTGGCATTTTGGCTAACTTCTTCGCCAGTCTCGCCATCGCCACGGGTTGCGGCGGATACCAAAACCCCGTTTTCATAGCGCAGCGCCAAGGAAAGCCCGTCGATTTTGGGTTCAGCTGTATAGGCCAGCGGTTGATCATCGGAAATGCTCAGGAATTTGCGGATGCGTTTATCAAATTCAATCACATCCGCATCGGAAAATGCATTGCCAAGCGATAACATCGGCACGATATGTTTGATTTTACCAAAACCGGAACGCACCGCCGCACCAATTTTTTTGCTTGGGCTATCATCGCGAACCAAATCCGGAAACGCGGTTTCCAATGCGGCATTGCGTTGCTTTAGCGCATCATATTTCGCATCAGAAATTTCAGGGGCATCATTTTGGTGATAGGCAATATCTGCCGCTGCCATTGCCTGCGCGATTTGTTCCAGCTCTGCTGATGCTTGCGCCTCGGTCATTTCTGAAACATCGGGTTTGGTCTTCATGGCAAAATTCCTATGCTATCCATGCATAGGAATTAAGCCGGTTTTTCAAAGTTTGCCAGATAAATCTAGATGGCGATGCTTTGTATTTGCTCGTCCGGGATCGGGTCGCGCAAAACATAGCCACGCCCCCAGACGGTTTCGATGTAATTTGCCCCGCCCAAAGCTGTTGAGAGCTTTTTGCGCAGCTTGCAAATAAACACATCAATGATTTTCAGCTCCGGTTCGTCCATGCCGCCGTAAAGATGGTTCAGGAACATTTCTTTGGTCAGGGTTGTGCCCTTGCGCAGGCTCAACAATTCGAACATCTGGTATTCCTTGCCGGTCAGATGCACGGGGCGGCCCAGTGCCTCAACAGTTTTGGCATCCAGATTTACCGAAATATCGCCGGTTTCAATCGTGCTTTGCGCATGGCCTTTGGAACGCCGCACAATGGCGTGGATACGCGCAACAAGTTCTTCGCGGTGGAACGGTTTGGTCAGATAATCATCCGCGCCAAAACCAAAACCTTTGATTTTGCTTTCGGTGTCATCCATGCCCGAAAGAATAAGAATCGGTGTTTCGATCTTGGCAAGGCGCAATTGGCGCAATACCTCGTGGCCATTCATATCCGGCAGATTAAGATCAAGAAGAATCAAATCGTAATCATATAGCTTTGCCAGATCGATGCCTTCCTCCCCCAAATCGGTGGTATACACATTTAAATTGGCACTGGTCAGCATCATTTCGATGCTTTTTGCAGTCATTGGGTCGTCTTCAACTAATAGCACTCGCATGGTTAATCCTTTTTGGCGGCGATAATCTTGGTTAACTATTCCCCAAAATGGTTAACCAACTCTTACGCTCTTACCATAAAATTTACATTCGTTAAAGTTGTTTATATTTTTGCAGCTTGGTTACCCGCAATCCACCTCGCCCGAATTTAGCCATAGCAGACAACCAGTTATCGAATTCCTCAATGCTAAGCGCATACATGTCGCAGGCTTCTTCGCGGGTAAGCATGCCCGCAGCCACCGCGCGCACCACGGTTGCTTTGCGCCGCGCCACCCACCGCGTGGTGTTAACCGGCGGTAATTCAGACCGTGTCATAATGGTGCCATCCGGCATTGTTACACTGACCGGACCGGCATTTCGTTTTAACATCATGGTTTTCACCCCTTTAATTCACCCAAGGCCGATAATCCCGTGTGAAAGTTAAGGCAAAATGAAACCTCGGCTTGAGAATAGTTAAGGTTTTCCTATATATCGTTACAAAATGGAGCCTCACATGACCCACCCGATAAACAGCCTTGGTTTTGCCAAGCCAGAAAAAGATACCCGCGTGGTGGTTGCCATGTCGGGCGGGGTGGATTCCTCGGTAGTGGCGGCAAAGCTGGCGCGCGAAGGCTATGATGTGGTTGGCGTTACGCTTCAGCTTTATGATCATGGTGCTGCTTTGGCTAAAAAAGGTGCGTGTTGTGCGGGCGCCGATATTCACGATGCCCGCCGCGTAGCCGAGGAAATGGGATTTCCGCATTATGTGCTGGATTATGAAAACGTGTTTAAGGAAACCGTGATTGATGAATTTGCCGATGCCTATCTGGCCGGATCAACCCCCGTGCCTTGTATTCGCTGCAACGAGCGGGTGAAATTTCAAGACCTGTTAGGCACGGCCAAGGATTTAGGCGCAGATTGCATGGCCACCGGCCATTATATTCAGCGGTTTATGGGCGAAAACGGCGCAGAATTGCACCGCGCGGCCGATGCTGATCGCGACCAGTCCTATTTTCTGTTTTCCACCACACGCGATCAGCTTGATTACCTGCGTTTTCCGCTGGGGCATCTGGCATCAAAGGCCGAAACCCGCGCGCTGGCCAAAGAATTTGGCCTGTCGGTGGCCGATAAACCCGATAGTCAGGATATTTGTTTTGTGCCCAATGGTTCCTATGCCAGCGTCATTGAAAAACTGCGCCCCGGTGCGGCTGAGCCGGGCGATATTGTCCATATTGATGGCACGGTGCTGGGCCAGCATAGCGGTGTGATCCGTTACACAATCGGCCAGCGGCGCGGGCTTGGCATTGGTGGCGGAGACATTTTATATGTGATCAAACTGGATGCGGATACAAAACAGGTAATCGTTGGCCCGCGCGAAGCCCTGACGGTTAGCGAAATAAACATCAATGAAATCAACTGGCTGGGCGATAGTAATTTTACCGATGCACCCAAAACCGGCTGGGAGGTTCTGGTAAAGGTCCGCTCTACCCGTCCGCCTTTTCCTGCGGTTATTCTTCCCAATCCCGATGGCAGCGCCAAGGTCAAACTGGGCATCGCCGAAGAAGGCATATCGCCGGGACAAGCCTGTGTGTTTTATGCAAAAACCGGATCGCAAATATTGGGTGGCGGCTGGATCACCCGCTAGGTTGATTGGAAAGCCCATGCCAAGAAGGTTTAAAAGACCAACAAACACTATATTAACGGCCTGCACAAAACCAACCTTGGTATGTTTCTGAAAACCAAAATAAAGACCTTTGGTCTCGGCGTCTGGACAATTATAAATTTTTTTTACCGCAAAACTTGACCTGTCATTCCTGATTGTGTTTATTTTACCAGAGGATAATTTTTTAAGGGTCAGGTCACTATGAAATTTTCAAATATTTTTCTTTCGGCAGCTCTGGTCATTGCGACAACAGCCAGCAGCCTTGCAGCCTTTGAGTGGGATACACTTTATCAGCGCGGCAATTGGCGGCTCGACATTAATTATTACGACAATGGTTCCCTAAGCTGCGAAAGCCGCACGGTAAATTCGCAAGGCTATGTTTTTAGCCTTTATACATGGGATGACGGCGATTACATTATCCGGTTCAGCCACGAAGACTGGTCTTTTGGCGATACCAGCCAAAATCAGGATTTCGTTGTCGAAATTGATCGCCGAGGCGAATGGGACATTTCCGGCACCAAGTTTGACGGGGTTATTCAAACCATCGTCACCCCGCCCGCCAGCTCGCTAAACCGGTTTTTTTCTGAAATCCGGCGTGGCAATACGCTCTATTTGCGCAATGACCGTGGCAATGAAATTGCCCGCTTTTCCCTAAGCGGCACCACGGCAACCCTGAACCAGCATGAAATTTGCGAAAGGCGCATATTGAATGGTGTCAGCCGCATTGACCCGTTTAACTAGGGTCAGGACCCTTTGCCCATGCCTATAATTTTTAATCGACTATTTGGTTTTAGTTGATACAACTACACGGCAACTAAGCTTGTCAGGGGAAACAACCATTGGAAAACGGGTTTTTACACCGATACTTTCTGAATAACGGCGACAAAATGATCCATAAGTGGTTCCATTACTTTGATATTTACGAGCACCATTTTGACCGTTTTCGCGACCGGCCCGTTAATATCCTTGAAATCGGTGTGTTCAAAGGCGGGTCTTTGCAAATGTGGAAGGATTATTTCCACAAGGATTCAACCATTGTCGGCATCGATATAAACCCCAAATGCAAAGCCCATGAACAAGACGGCATTCATGTGCGCATCGGCAGTCAGGTAGACGAGGAATTCTTGGCGGATGTGATCATTGAATTTGGCCCTTTTGACATCATCATCGACGATGGCAGCCATGAAAACCCGCATGTCATTAAGACATTTGATTTAATGTATCCCCATATTTCCAACACCGGCGTTTATCTGATCGAGGATATGCACACGTCTTATTGGCCTAAATACGGTGGGGGTTTGCTTAAACCCGATTCGATGATCGAGCATTTCAAATCAAAAATCGATGAACTGAACGCCGTGCATATCAGCGGCGATTTCAAGGTTACCGATTTCACAAGAACCACAAGCAGCATAACCTTTTACGACAGCGTCGCCGTGTTTGAAAAAAGACCACAAGGTCAACGCCACAGTATCAAAACCCGGCAAATGCCTTGAATTAGGCTTTGGCTGTGCCAACACCCCGTTTACCACCACGGCGTTTGGGCTTTTGGCTGGTTTGCATGGCTTCACGCAAAATGCCGGTCATCGGATGTTTGGCGGCATCCTGGCCATAGATGGCCAGCAGCGCTGCGGCATGGTTTTTTAGGTCATCCCCGGCCGGAATGCCAAGCGCCCAATCCAGAAAAACAGATCGGCATTCTGCGGCGGTAATTCCGGCAATCCGGTAAGATTCGTAAATCAACCCGCGCGGGTCACTGGGGTGGCTTCTTTTTTCCATTTTCTGTCTCGGTGATTTCTGGCAAACATCTGTTAATTATTTCCAACATTTGCATCTGGGCTGTTTGCAATGCCGTTTGTAATATGTCGATACTGCTTTTTCCTGTGGCCTTCAATACCAGAGCCATCCCCCCGCGACCGGCTTTTTCCGGCGTAAAGCCGCCCTCTACCGCCAATCGTCCGATTTGTTGCAAAATGGAATATAAATCCAGCGCTGCATTGATTTTACCGGCCTCCAGTTGCGAAAGCCAACCGGTTTGCGCCAATGCCGCTGCCATATCTGCCGGGCGACGGATGCCCTGAATGCCGTTAATCAACATGCCAGCCTGCAAAAGCAGCTCCACATCCATCAAACGCCCTGCCCCGAATTTGACCTCCCACGGGTTGCGCGCGTCTTTGGCTTTGGCATCCGCCAAACGTGCGCGCATTTCCTGAACCGCCAGCAGAATTTTATCGGGTTCGTGCGGTAAACCCAGCACTTCACTGATGGCAGCTTTTGTTGCCTGCATCACCCCGTCACTGCCCGCCACCACACGGGCGCGCAACAAGGCCATATGCTCCCAAACCCAAGCCTCGGTTTTTTGATATTCAACAAACCCCGTTAAAGATGTGGCAACCGGCCCCGACCGCCCCGAGGGCCGCAACCGCATATCCACCTTGTAAAGCGTGCCTTTGGCGGTCGCGACCGTCAATGCCGACACAAATGCTTGGGTTAATCGTGCGTAATACGGCTGAATCGCCAATTGGCGCGGCCCTGTAGATATTTCCGTGCCATCCGCATCATAGATCACAATCAGGTCCAGATCAGAGGTCACCGTCATTTCGCGCGATCCAAGCTTGCCCATGGCAATCACCGCTGCGCCCTTGCCCGGCGGCGGGCCATAGCGCCCCGTGATATGCATCACCACCGCATGCCACAAGGTATTCAAACAGGCCTCGGCCACATCCGAATAAGCAGCCGAGGCCTCATCCGCATTGGAAATACCGCGCAGTAAATGCACCCCGATACGAAACCGCTGCTCATGCACCCAGATACGCGCCGCATCCAGCACGGTTTCGTAATCAG
>JAKITE010000045.1 GCA_021648225.1 Paracoccaceae bacterium | reverse complement strand
TGTAACGGATTTACCTGTCACTATGGATTTTGAAGGCGGGTATGCAACCACACCCAAAGCCATCACAAAAAATGTGGCTCAAATGCTGCAAACCGGCGCGATCGGCCTGAATTTTGAAGACCAGATTATTGGCAAGGGTGGGCTTTATCCAATTGAAACCCAAGGCGCGCGTATTACAGCCGTGCGGGCAGCCTCGTCTGACCTGTTTATCAACAGCCGCACGGATCTGTTTTTGAAAGAATCCGACAAAACCAAACATGCAAACCTGATGGATGAGGCAATTTCCCGCGCTCAAACCTATCATGCATCTGGCGCGGATTGTTTCTTTGTTCCGGGGCTGGTTGATACCAAACTGATTAGCGCGCTTTGTAAAACGCTGCCCATGCCCGTAAACATTATGAAATCACCGGATGCGCCAACCAACGAGGTGCTTGCAAACCTGGGGGTTAGCCGGATCAGCTATGGCCCGTTTCCCTATTTTGCCTCGATGGCCGCGCTTTCGGAGCAGGTCCAAACCCTGTGAATCGCGTTGACCGGAATAAAGATGAGGGGTAAAAACTCAAAAACCAGATCGGACACCCTATGAGCACCCCCAAAGCCCCGCACGGCGCGCCGTGGCGCAATTTTTATGGCCGCACCCACGGGAAAACCCTGCGCAAGGGGCAGGTGGTGCATATGGAAACCACGCTTAAGGAACTGTCGCCTAAAAATGTAACATGGGAAGACAACCCTGATCGCAACCCGCTGGATATGGTGGAATTGTTTGGCGATAATCGCCCCGTCTGGCTGGAGATCGGCTTTGGCGGTGGTGAGCATTTGTTGCATATGGCGCAGACCTATCCCGAGGTCGGCATTATCGGTTGTGAACCCTATGTTAACGGCGTGGCCATGCTGGTGCCACGTATTGCCGAGGCCGGCGTGAAAAATGCGCGCGTTCATATGGGCGATGCGCGTGATATGCTGGATGTCATTCCCGCAGCGTCACTGGACAAGGCGTTTTTGCTGTATCCGGACCCATGGCCTAAATCGCGGCATCATCGGCGCAGATTTGTTGAACCCGAAAACATAGACCAACTGGCCCGCGCCCTGAAACCCGGTGCGGAATTTCGGGTAGCAACGGATATCGAGGATTACGTGCGCCACACCATGGAACACATGACCAGCCGGTCAGATTTTGAATGGCTGGCCGAAAACGCGGATGACTGGCGCAAACCATGGGGTGACTGGCATCGCACCAGATATGAGGCCAAGGCGATTCGCGAGGGCCGCACCCCGCATTATATGACCTTCCGTCGAATTTAACCCTGCCGAGCGCAGCGAGGCCAAGCCCAACCGAAGGGCGGGAGAGCTCCTTTTCCTTCAGGAACCCTCCCGCAATCCAGCGGCGCTTTTGCTGGCGCAAAAGACCACTTCCTTTTGGGCCATGCCTCGGCTTCGCCTCGGTGGTTACCTGAAGACACCATTGTCGAAAAAGCCAAAATCGTCTATTCTGCCGGAAATTTGTTTTTGAAAGCTATAACAATGAAAAAAGCCCTTCGTCGTGTTGTAAAAACCTTGGCCACATTGTTGATTGTCGCCATTGGCCTGTTGATCTGGAAATGGGATGACGTGCAGCGATTGCTGGCGGTTAACGCCTTGTTTGAGCAAGAAAATATCGTTGAGAATTTCAGCAATATGGATGCGATTTTCTTTAATACCACCCTTGATATCCCCGACATTCCAGCCACAGCGCTGCCGGTTGATCTGCGTGACATGCCTGACGGGCTGAGCGATTGGATTAACGAGCGTTCCGTAACCGGAATTGTGGTTCTTAAGGATGGAAACATCGCCTATGAGGATTATTTTCAAGGCACCACCCCCGATGATTTGCGGATTTCATGGTCGGTTGCCAAAAGCTATCTCTCTGCCTTGTTCGGGATATTGCTGGACGAGGGCACGATAGAATCTATCGACGATCCGGTCACCAAATATGTGCCTGAACTGGCTGACAGCGCCTATAACGCTGCAACTATCCGCAATGTGTTGAACATGGCCAGCGGGGTTGAATTTGATGAAGACTACCTCGATTTCAATTCCGACATCAATAAAATGGGACGGGTGCTGGCGCTGGGCAGTTCTATGGATGAATTTAGCGCCGCAATCACCGGCACCATCAACACGCCCGGCCAAAAATGGCAATATGTGTCGATTGATACCCATGTTCTGGGCATGGTTATTCGCGGCGCAACAGGGCGCAGCATTCCTGACCTGATGGTTGAAAAACTGTTAACCCCGATGGGGTTGGAGGCAGACCCGATACTGCTAACCGATGGGGATGGTGTGGCGTTTGTGTTGGGTGGGCTGAACCTGCGAACCCGAGATTACGCACGGCTGGGGCAGATGTATCTGCAAGACGGCATGTATAATGGCCAGCAAATTGTGCCGACATCATGGGTGATACAATCCACCCAGCCCAGCGCGCCAACTGCGGCGGGTGCCATTCAATACGGGTATCAATGGTGGATACCGGCGGATGCCAAACCATCTGAATATTTCGCGCGCGGCATTTACGGGCAATATATCTATGTGGATAAAATCGCCGGTGTGGTGATCGCGGTAAATTCCGCTGACAAAGGCTTTCGCGAGGCGGGATCGTTTGATCAAAACATCGCTGCCTTTCGCATGATTGCCGCTTCCTTGAATTGATATGGACCCTTTGTCAGGGGTTGGCTATAGATTGGCCAAGCTTTCCAAACAGGGTTTGAACCATGAGCAGCCACGGCACATCAAAACCAATGACATCACGCAAATGCGGGCCGCTTTCGGGCGTGGCGCAGGTGCCGGGCGATAAATCAATCTCGCACCGCGCGCTTATTCTGGGGGCTTTGTCCATGGGCGAAACCCGCGTCACCGGCCTATTGGAGGGCGGAGACGTGCTGGACACCGCCCAAGCCATGCGCGCTTTTGGTGCTGAAATCAACCGTATGGATGATGGCGAATGGCGCATTCATGGCCTGGGCGTTGGTGGGTTCGCGGAACCCGAAGATGTCATAGATTGCGGCAATGCCGGCACAGGCGTGCGGCTGATTATGGGCGCAATGGCCAGCACCGATATTTCGGTAACTTTTACCGGCGATGCCAGCCTGCGATCCCGCCCGATGGGCCGCGTGACTGATCCGCTGGCACTGTTTGGCGCAGCCGCGCACGGGCGCTCCGGCGGGCGATTGCCCCTTACGATGGTTGGCGCGGCAGATCCGGTTCCGGTGCGCTATGCCACGCCGATGCCCTCCGCCCAAGTTAAATCTGCGGTGTTGCTGGCAGGGCTGAATGCGCCGGGCGAAACCGTGGTGATCGAACAGGAACCCACCCGCGACCATACCGAACGTATGCTGGCTGGATTTGGTGCTGAAATCAGCACTGAAATCACCGATGAGGGCCGTGTGATTACCCTCAAAGGCCAGCCGGAACTGACAGGGCAAACCATTATCGTGCCGCGCGATCCATCCTCGGCGGCGTTTCCGGTTGTGGCGGCTTTGCTGGTTGAGGGATCGGATATTTCCGTGCCCAATATCGGCATGAATCCAACACGGGCAGGGCTGTTCAAGGCCCTGAAACTGATGGGTGCAGATATTACCTATTCTAACGAGCGGCTTGAAGGCGGCGAACCTGTTGCGGACCTGCGCGTGAAGCACGGGCCATTAAAAGGCATTACCGTGCCGCCAGAAAACGCGGCGACCATGATCGACGAATATCCCATTTTGGCAGTGCTTGCGGCCACGGCAACCGGCGCAACCCATATGCCGGGCATCAAGGAAATGCGGGTTAAGGAATGTGACCGTATAGATGCCATGGTAACCGGCCTGACCGCCTGTGGTGTCAAAGTTGACGAAACCGAGGACAGCATGACCATCCACGGCGTGGAACATATCCCCGGCGGCGCAACCTGCAAAACCCATCTGGACCATCGCATCGCCATGAGTTTTATGTGCCTTGGCATGGTCACGCAAAACCCCGTGAAAATTGATGATGCCGGTGCCATTGAGACCAGCTTTCCCGATTTTATCCCTTTGATGCAGACTTTGGGGGCAAAATTTGCTAAGGTGAACGGGTAGTAGTTAAGCTAGAGGTTTATCATGAATGCTCTTTCCCGCCTGTTCTGGCTGTTATGTATCCTGACCATCGCGCATTTTGCCTATATCCAGGTCTTTATCCTGCCGACAGTTTTAGCTGATTCCGGCGGGTATGTGATGCTAGACACTGCCATCACCGGCTATACAGCAGTCGAGGCAAAAGCCTTTTTTCAGGCGATTCAAGCATCGGGGAATACATCTTTTGCCGCATTCCATGCCTTTGACGACAGGGTTTTTCCAATGCTTTACGGGCTGACCCTTGCGCTGGCGCTTTGGATAATTACCGATGGCTGGTCAAAAGCCATTCGCATTATTCTGGTTTTGGTAGCATTAACCGCCAGCGTGGCTGATTACCTTGAAAACGCCAAGATCATCGCCATGCTGGAAATGGACGCGGCCAAAATCCCCAAAAGCCTTGCAGATGCGGCCAGCACCACAACCATCACAAAATACACCCTGATCGGCATTTCAGTTGGCATCATTATTGTTATTTTGACCCAAAGGCTTATTGTTAATTCAATGTCCAAAAATAAAACCAAGGTTGATAACGGGTAAGAACAAGCCCCCGATATAATGGTGGATTACTATGGTTAGAGCTTTAATGATTGTTTTTTCAGGGTTATTGGCCGCTGCACCACTGGCGGCCCAGACCAATGCCGCGATAAACTGTTGTCTGGGCAGCATTATCCCTACGGAATCCTTGCATGATACGGTGGCAACCTTTCAAAATAACTCCGAAATCGATGTGGGTATTTTATGGGTCAGCTATAAGAGTGAAGAGGTGCATTACAATACCGTTACACCCAATGTTTTATTGATGATCGACTAAATATGTTACCGATCGAACCTATTTTGCCGGAGCTGTTATCGGCAATGCGCAGCAATGGTATGGCGGTTCTACAAGCCCCGCCGGGGGCCGGTAAAACCACACGGGTTCCGGCGTTTCTTTATGAAAACCGGTTCTGCAAAGGCCGGATTATCATGCTGGAACCCCGCCGCGTTGCAGCCCGCGCTGCGGCGGAACGGCTGGCACAGGGATTGGGCGAACCTATTGGCCAGACGGTTGGCTATCGCATCAAGGGCGAAAGCAAAACCGGCGCCAAAACCCGTATCGAGGTGGTGACCGAGGGCATTTTAACCCGCATGATCCAGTCCGACCCGGAATTATCTGGCATAGATTGTGTGATCTTTGATGAATTCCACGAACGCTCGCTCAACGCTGATCTTGGCTTGGCGCTGTGCCTTGAAATCCGAGAGGCCCTGCGGCCCGATCTGGCAATATTGGTAATGTCGGCAACGCTGGATGCCGAACCGGTGGCGGCCCTGATGGGCGATGCCGCAGTGATCACCGCCAAAGGCCGCAGTTTTCCGGTTGAAACACGGTGGCTGGAAAGACCGTGGTCAAAACCGGGCCAGCGCGGGCCGAGGTTTGAACATGCGCTGGCTGATCTGGTGATGACCGCTGCCAATGAAAACAGCGGCGGCATTCTGGTGTTTTTGCCCGGCGCGGGGGAAATCCGGCGGGTGGAAACCCTGCTGCAAGGCCGGATAAAAAACGCGGAAATCATGCCGCTTTACGGGGCAATGCCCTTTGCCAAACAACGCCAGGTGTTAACGCCGCTCAAAACCGGTCGCAAAGTGGTTTTGGCCACCAGCATTGCCGAAACCTCGCTGACCATACCCGATATCAGGGTGGTGGTTGACGGTGGCAAATCACGCCGCGCGCGGTTTGATGCGGGGTCGGCCATGTCGCGTCTGGTCACCGAACGGGTCACCAAAGCCGAGGCCGAACAGCGGCGCGGGCGGGCGGGGCGGGTGGCGGCAGGCATGTGCTACCGGCTATGGACCAAAGGCGAGGAAGGCGGCATGCGCAGCTTTGCCCCCGCCGAAATCGAATCCACCGATTTAACCGCGCTGGTGCTGGAACTGGCGCTTTGGGGTGAAAATGACCCGAGCAATCTGGCGTTTTTAACCCGGCCGCCAAAAACCGCCTTCAAGGCCGCGCAAACCTTGCTGCAATTACTGGCGGCGCTGGACAAAAACCACCGTATCACCCCACATGGCAAGGCTTTGGCAGCATTGCCAACCCACCCACGCCTAGGCCAGATGATTTTGACCGGCGGTGGAAAACAGGCCGCATTGCTGGCGGCATTGTTGCAAAACCGAGACCCGCTGCGAGGTGCGCCTTATGATATCGGCTTGCGGATCGACGCTTTGCAAGACCTCAAAAAATTCCAGAACAACCACGCCTTTATTGCCGATAGACCCATGCTGGCAAATCTGCGCAATGAGGCAAAACGATTTCAAAAACCCTTGAAAAATCCGGCCAGCATTGGTGCATTGCTTTGCATGGCATTTCCCGACCGAATCGGGCTTAACCGTGGCGGTGAAGCAGGGCAGTTTTTGCTAAGCGGCGGCAAAGGTGCCATCATTGCACCCGGTGATCCGCTGGCGAATGCGCGGCTGATTGTTGCTGCTGATCTTGATGGCGATACCCGCGAGGCCAAAACTAGACTTGCGGCCTCGATCAGCCAAGCCGAGCTGCTGAAATGGCAAGCTGGCCAGGTCAGCGATATCAAGCTTTGCGAATGGTCCAAACGCGACCGCAAGGTAATTGCCAGAAAACGCAAAATGCTGGCGGCGCTGATATTGGAGGACCACAACTGGAACAATGCGCCACCTGATATGATTGCCGCCGCGATGGTAACCGGCATTCAGGAAATGGGGCTGGAATGCCTGAACTGGAGCAAAGCCGCGCGTTTAATGGTGGCGCGTGTTGAGTGGCTGCGTGCGCGCGGCGCTGAAATATCGCGCATGGATCCGCCTGCATTGACGGAAACCCTGCATACCTGGCTGCTGCCGTATCTTTCGGGTTGTCGCAACCGCGCGGATCTCAAAAACCTTGATCTGATGCCGGCACTGGAAAACCTGCTGGGCTGGGAGGGCAAACAATTGCTGGACAGGCTGGCCCCAAGCAGCATTCTGGCCCCGACCGGCACAAGGCTGATGGTGGATTACAGCAGTGAACAGCCATCAATTTCAGTGCGGTTGCAGGAAATGTTCGGCATGACCAGCCATCCCACCGTTGGGCCGGACCATTTGCCATTGCTGATCGAGCTGTTATCCCCTGCCCAACGGCCCGTGCAAACCACCGCTGATCTGCCGGGGTTTTGGCAAAATTCATATGGCGATGTGCGCAAAGACATGCGCGGGCGTTATCCAAGGCACCCTTGGCCGGAAAACCCCGAGGCGGCCCCACCAACCCGTCGGGTTAAACCCAGGCGTTAATCTTCCGGCTTGTCTTCATTCATTTTCAGAATTTCCGCACCGCGCTCGGTTAACATTACCGAAAGAATATCCGCCATTTGTTTGCCCGCCGGACGGCTGGTAGCACCGCCAATGCCGATGCTTTTGCCAAAACTCCACCACAGGCCCGGCGCCCAGCCGCGCGGCACCGCCCTATTCAGCCGGATCAAAAACCCCGATGAGGGCCGAAACGCAAACAGCCCGCGATCAACCTTGGTAATCTCGTCAAAGCTGCAAAAATGCTTTCCGTCGCTGTCAAACAGCCCATCGCCGGTAAGAATAAGGCTATGTTGAGTGGCATGCCAGAACCGCCAGGCAAACCAAAGCAAACCAAACCCGAACGCCGCCAGTGCAAGGCTCCAAAACGCGCTGGTTGTCGGATTGGTGGCCACGGTAAACAGCAAAAACACTGCCAGAATCACCTGAACAGAAACGCCAAGTGTGCGGCGAAAGCTGGATACATCCAACCGTGCGAGTTCTTTTGCCATGGGGCCTCCTTTTTTCAGGGCTTATACGGTGCATTCACCCCAAAGGGAAAGCTGCTTGTTTGCACAGATCCGCTCACGCTTTGTGACAGGATGGTTTCAACTGCCCGTTTGATATTGAAACTTTGGCATTTTTCGAGCAAAACCGGAGCCGAGCAGCAAAGGACACATAAAATGTGCGGCATCATTGGAATTTTAGGTCAATCGGAGGCAACACCGCTGATGGTTACGGCCCTTAGACGGCTGGAATATCGCGGATATGACAGTGCAGGCATTGCCACTGTTCAAGACGGAAAGCTGGAGTGTCGGCGCGCGGTTGGTAAGCTGGTGGAGCTTGAAGCCGTGTTGGAAACCGCGCCTCTGGCGGGTAAATCCGGCATTGGCCATACCCGCTGGGCCACGCATGGTGTGCCAAATACCCAAAACGCCCACCCTCATATCGCTGGAACCGTGGCGGTGGTGCATAACGGCATTATTGAAAATTTCCGGCCCTTGCGCGATGAATTGATCGCAAACGGGGCAAATTTTGCATCCCAAACCGATACCGAAGTTGTCGCGCAGCTTTGTGCGGCCAATATTGCCAGCGGAATGGACCCCAAAACCGCCGTTGATGCCACGCTAAAGCGGCTTGAGGGCGCATTTGCACTGGCGTTTTTGTTTGCAGGTCATGATGATCTGATGATTGCGGCGCGGCGCGGGTCTCCGCTGGCGATTGGCCATGGCGACGGGGAAATGTTTATCGGTTCCGATGCTTTGGCGCTGGCACCGATGACCAATAAAATTACCTATCTGGATGAGGGCGACTGGGCTGTTATCACCCGCCAAGGTGCCGAAATATATGACGCGCTGGGCAATCTTGCCAATCGCGAAATGCGCATTGTCAATCTAGACACGGTGATGATCGACAAAGGCACCCACCGGCATTTTATGGCCAAGGAAATTCACGAACAGCCCTCGGTGCTGGCATTTGCGCTGTCGCATTATCTGAATGCGGATCGTTCCGCCATTGAAATCCCCGAGGGCGCGCCGGATTTCAGCCAGTTTGACCGGCTGGTGCTGGTGGCTTGTGGCACTGCGTTTTATGCCTGCCATGTGGCCAAATACTGGTTTGAGCAATATGCCCGCATTCCGGTTGAAATCGACGTGGCATCGGAATTCCGCTATCGCGAGCCGCCCATCACCCCGCGTGACGGGGTTATTCTGGTCAGCCAATCCGGCGAAACCGCGGATACATTGGCGGCCTTGCGCTATGTTCAGGGCAAGGCGGGGCAGGTGATTGCCATCATTAACGCCCCCGAAAGCTCCATCGCGCGCGAGGCTGATCTGGCTTTGCCCATCAAGGCCGGGGTTGAAATCTCGGTGGCATCCTCAAAGGCATTTACCTGCCAATTGGCGGTATTTGCGGCATTGGCCATTCTGGCAGCCCGCCAGCGTGGTGAAATTGATGCCGCCCGCGAAACTGCGCTGATTGCAAAACTGACCCAGCTACCAAGGCTGTTAAACGCGGCATTGGCGCAAGAACCTGACATGGCGCTGATTGCCCGCGATCTGGCCAAAGCCCGCGATATTCTGTTTTTGGGGCGCGGCACCATGTATCCGCTAGCGCTTGAGGGTGCGTTAAAGCTGAAAGAGCTTAGCTATATCCATGCCGAAGGTTATGCCAGCGGCGAGCTGAAACACGGGCCGATTGCGTTAATCGACGAATCGGTGCCGGTAATCTGTTTTGCCCCCGTTGACCCGTTATTTGATAAAACCGTCAGCAATATGCAGGAAGTCATGGCGCGCGGCGGCAAGGTTTTGCTGGTGACGGACCAAGAGGGCGCAAAACGCGCCGGTGACGGGGTTTGGAAAACCCTTATTATGCCAAAGGTTGACCCGTTTCTGGCACCGATGGTTTATGCCATTCCCGCACAATTGCTGGCCTATCATACCGCAATTGAAAAAGGCACCGATGTTGATCAACCGCGCAATCTGGCTAAATCTGTTACAGTGGAATAAGTGTTATTTTTTGGCTTTATAAGCCTGCCACAGATCATCGCGGCGGGTTTTTGTGATGGTTTCGGCCTGTTGCTGCCGCCACGCAGCAATTTTTCCATGATGGCCCGAAAGCAGGATTTCAGGGATTTCATGCCCCTCCCAGATGCTGGGGCGGGTATAATGCGGGTGTTCCAGCAGGCCGTCAGAAAACGATTCCTGCTCGAACGATTGCTGGTTGCCCAGCACATTTGGCAATAGTCGCACACAGGCATCAATCATGGCTTGAGCGGCAATTTCGCCGCCGGTCAAAATAAAATCCCCAAGGCTGATTTCCTCAACCTTGCGCGCGTCCAGCACCCGTTGGTCCACGCCTTCAAACCGCCCGCAAAGCAGGGTCATGCCTTTGGCGCGGCTAAGCCGTTGGGCGGTGGCCTGATCAAACCGTTTGCCGCGCGGCGACAGGTAAATCACCGGCCAATCGGCGCGGGAATGCGGGGTTTGGGCGGCGTCCAAGGCCTCTGCCACCACATCCGCCCGCAATACCATGCCCGCACCGCCACCGGCTGGGGTATCGTCAACATTGCGATGCTTGCCACGGCCAAACCGGCGTATATCCAGTGGTTCCAACCCCCAAAGCCCGTCTTTCAAGGCGGTTCCGGTCAGGGATTGCCCAAGAATACCGGGAAACATCTCTGGATAGAGCGTCAAAACCTTGGCTTTCCACGCACCAGCAATATCAGGCTGGTCTTGCATCAATGCGCGCGGTTGGCGCGAGGCCGAAATGGCGATACGGCCATGGGATTTGGTAGGTTTTATCATATTGTTGATCTGTCACATCCAACGGCAAATGTCGATATTTCAAAGCCCGGCCAAAATATCGGCTTTTTTCTGCTTTAGCGCGCGTGCGTTTTTTATTTCATTGTTCAAACCGCAAAACTTCGCAGTGATTTCCTCCGATTGGCCAACATTGGTGCGTTTGGCTTTTGGCAATTTGGCCAAAGCCTCATCCGGGATATCAAGCAATTCAAAAATCGCTTGCGCCATTCCCAGCCGCTTTGGCCCAAAATGTTCAAGCGCCGCTGTGTGAACCGGAACCGGCGCAATTGCCTCAGCGATTTTGCCCGCCTCATGGTCCAAATTCGGCACAGTATCAAACAAGCCACAAAACTCCGCGTGATCCTCGCGAATGCGGATTGATCGCGAAAGATGGCCATAAACGCTTTTGATCCAAGGCTCGGTTGCGCGGGTTGTATATAAAAATTCCACCTGCACATCCGGCCCAAACCGGCGTTGCACTTCGCGAATAATTTCTTTGGCCAATGGAATTGCCGAGCGGGTATAATTTTGAATTGTCCGCGCACCGAACCGCCGATGACCAGGCATCAAACCACTGAACCCTTCGCATGACAACACGATATTTTCAGCCTCGGGAATGGTATTAAGAAACCTGCGCAGTGCGAATCGAAACTGTAATCTACGGCGAATATATGGCATCAATCCATACCGGTTACTCAGTTTTCCAGCCGCCAAAAAGTCACTTTTGCGATAAAAATCCACGAATGGCTTAAGTGTTTTTCGGTGCTTGCCGAAATAGTCTTGCAAGCTGCTGGTGCCGGTCTTATGAAAACCGGCGTGAATAATAACCCGCGTCAACGTCAAAACATACCCTCGGGCGGATCAATGACAATGCGTTTTGCCGCCAGATCAACGGTTGGCACCGATTCCAGTGTGAAAGGCAAAAGCGCGGGTTCTTTCAGGTTTGCGGCCGATATTTCCAGAATATCCCCCGCGCCGTGATCATGCACGGCTGTTACCTTGCCGCAACTCGCGCCGCCGGTGTCCACCACCTCCAGCCCGATCAGGTCGGAATGGTAGTATTCATCATCAGGCAAGGACGGCAGCCGATCGCGTGGCACATAAAGCCGGGTGCCACGCATGGCGTCCGCGTCTTCTTTATTGCTTAATCCGCCGAGTTTTGCGGCAAAACCGCCTTTTACCGTGCGGGTTAGTTCAATATCATAGCTGATTTTGCCGTTTTGCGTAAAAAGAGGGCTATATCCGCCAATCGCGGCCGGATCAGCACAAAACGATTTTATCCGCACCTCGCCGCGCACACCAAAGGCGCCCGAAACCGCGCCAACACATATCAAATCAGGTTTTGCCATGTTATCTTTCCTGTATTTCCGCCAAAAGCGGGTCTCGTTTTTCCCAGTTTACTGTTTCCAGTTCCGGCGTCTGGCTGGTTTCCATTGGCCAGCCCACACATAAATATGCCACCAAAGCCCAACCATCGGGCGCATCCAGATCAGCAGCCATTTGCACTGGGTCAATAATGGAAACCCAGCCAACCCCCAACCCCTGCGCCCGCGCCGCCAGCCAGAAATTCATTATTGCCGACACAACCGAATATCGCCGCGTTTCCGGCATGGTGCCAGCGCCCAAACCGGCGCCTTTTTCAGTGCCATCATCACAAAATACCGCCAGCTGCACAGGCGCATCCTGCATGCCAGACAGTTTCAGCCCTGCATAAATCTGCGCCCGATCACCCGAATAACCTTTTAGCGCATCGGCATTGGTATTTTCAAAATTATTCAGCGCCTTTTGCCGCGCTGCGTCGGATTTCACCGAAATAATCCGCCAAGGCTCCGACAGGCCAACCGAGGGCGCCAGCCGGATGGCCTCCAGCACCGTTTCAAGCAATGCAGATTCAACCGGCTTACTCGCATAAAAATGCCGAACATCGCGCCGCCAGCGCATTAAATCATGCAATTGGTTACAAAATTCATCAGGGAATTGTTTCATAGCTTTCAAATAAGTCGAAACTGGCCAAATGAAAACAAAAAACGGCCCCTGAGTGACCAGAGGCCGTTAAATTTGTGTTAACCCGGCTTATTCAGCAGTGGCTTCTTCAACAACTTCTGCCGGAGCAGCAGCGGCCTCGGCAGCTTCAGCAGCTTTTGCAGCCTTTTCTTCGGCGCGCTCAACAGCAGCTTTATGCGGCTTGCCTTTGTTGGGGTTGTTGCGGGATTTTTTCTCGATCACGCCAGCGGCCTCTAGAAAACGCGAAACGCGGTCGGTGACTTGCGCGCCTTCATCCATCCAGTGTTTAACCCGATCAAGATCAATTTTCACCCGATCTTCACTGTCTTTGGCCAGCAACGGGTTATAGGTGCCGATTTTTTCAATGAAACGGCCATCGCGCGGCATACGGCTGTCAGCCACAACAATGCGATAAAAAGGGCGCTTTTTAGAGCCGCCACGGGCCAGACGAATTTTAACAGACATTTTGTATTCTCCTTAAGGTGCGGGATCAGCCGCGTTATTTGTTGTTTTTAGTGTTCTCGTGATGCCTGATGACCTCGGATATAACGAAGTTCAGGAATTTCTTGGCAAAAACCGGATCAAGATCGGCCTTGCCGGCCAATTCTTCCAGTCTTGCAATTTGTGTCGCTTCACGCGCGGGGTCAGATGCGGGCAAATCATGCAACGCCTTCAACTCGCCCACCGCTTGGGTATGTTTGAACCGCTCACCCAATGTGTAAACAAGGATCGAATCCAGCCGGTCAATGCTCTCGCGGTGGGATTGAAGGATTTCAGCGGCTCGGGTTTGGTCAGGGGTCATTGCGCCACCACCTGATCTGCAGGCACATGACGCCAAATCTCTGTTGGGCCGAATTTTTCATGCACAAAGTCGCCGTCACGGCTGGCACCCATACGTTGGGCAACTGCGCGCGAACCGTAGTTTTCTGGCGCAACCAGACTGATCGCAGTGGTCCAGCCAAGGGTGGTATAGGCATGTTCCCGCGCCGCCAATGCGGCCTCGGTGGCATAACCTTTGCCCTCAAAACCACGCATCAAATCCCAGCCAATTTCAGGCTCGGGCCAATCCATCGGATACCACAGGCCAATCAACCCGCAAAACTGGCCAGTAGAGATTTCCTCAACCGCCCAGCGGCCATACCCGCGCAAGGCCCAGTGACCGATTTCACAGGCCATAAAGCGCCATGCCTGCGCTTCGGTGGCCGGACCACCAATGAATTTCGCGCGGTCCGAGGCGTAAAATTCGGCAAAGACTGGAAAATCGTCGGCTTTGAGCGCGCGCAATACCAACCGGTCGGTAATAAGAGTAGGAATATTGGTCACGGCAGCAACCCCAATTCTTTTGGCGAAGCGCCAGTTAGAACAGGCCGGGTAAAGCTGCGATCATAGCGGATAATACATTGGGTCTTGAGCGCATAGGCATAAGCAGCCTGACAATCCGCATCTTGTGCCATCCGAACCCGATATTTTTCATAGTCAGCAAGCGTCGGGAATGAGAAATGGCAATAAGCGATGTCGTTGGGTCCTTCAGAGGGCAGCCAATAACCATGATGGGTGCCGCCCATCTTATTGATAAGATGAATCCACATTTTTGCATAGTTTTCGAACTCAGAAACTTTGTTCGGGTCGATGGTGTATGTGAGCGAACAGGTAATCATTTTTTTCTCCCAAACCCTGACAAATCAGATGGCAGAACTCTCTCCGCCGGTAACTCTCCGACCGCTTGGGTGTGTTTGAACTGCGCACCTAATGTGTAAACAAAGATCGAATCCAGCCGGTCAATACTTTCGCGGTGACTTTTCAGGATTTCAGCGGCGCGGGTTTGATCAGGGGTCATTGCAAAGCCTCCGGCGCCGGATGGCGATAGATTAACGCATCGGTGCCACCCGGAGATGTCCAGTTTTTTTCAAATTTTGCGCCTAATCGTTCAGCCAATGTGATTGACCGCGTATTATCGGGCAAAATTATGCTTACAAGCGTGTTCCAGCCAAGATCATCATAGGCATGTTGCCGAACCCGTTTAGCTGCCTCAAAAGCAATGCTTTTGCCCTCAAAACCGGTATAGGCTGTCCAGCCCATTTCAACTTCTGGCCAGCCTTCAGGGTTCCAGAAGCCCACCATACCAGCGGTTTTACCGCTGACTTTTTCTTCAACGGCAAACATCCCGTAACCACGAATATGCCAATGACCAAAATCTGTTGCAAATGTGCGCCATGCTGCTGCACGATTCATCGGCCCCCCAACACCGCTGGAGCGTTCTTCAGCCAAAAATTCTGCCATAGCGTCAAAATCTGCCATCACAGGCATGCGTATAATCAGGTTATCTGTTTCAAATGGGGCGAAGGTCATTTCTTTTTCCCAAACCCGCTCAAATCAGACGGCAATCCGCCACCCGCACCAAAATCAGGCATTCCGCCCGGGGGCACACCCGGCATGCCTTGTTGCGCAGAACCGGCACCTTTGCCCATCAAGGCGCCCATGCCTTGACGCATCAGGCCTTTTTTGCCCATTTTGCCCATCTTTTTCATCATATCGCCCATCTGGCGCTGCATTTTCAGCAATTTGTTGAGGTCCGAGACCTCCATGCCGGAACCTTTGGCAATCCGTTTCTTGCGGCTGGCTTGCAGCAATTTTGGGTTGGCGCGTTCGCGTTTGGTCATGGATTGGATCAGCGCAATCTGGCGCGTGATCACACGGTCATCCATGCCCGCCGCATCCATCTGTTTTTTCATTTTACCCATGCCGGGCATCATGCCCATCAAGCCTTCCATGCCGCCCATTTTTTGCATTTGTTCCAGTTGCGATTTAAGGTCGTTCATGTTGAACAACCCTTTCTGGAACCGCTTCATCATGCGTTCGGCTTGCTCGGCCTCAATGGTTTCCTGTGCCTTTTCAACAAGGCCGACAATGTCGCCCATGCCCAGAATTCGGCCAGCAACACGGCTCGGGTCAAATTCCTCCAGCGCGTCCATTTTTTCGCCGAGACCAACAAATTTGATCGGTTTGCCGGTGATGGCGCGCATCGACAGCGCCGCACCACCGCGCCCGTCGCCATCCATACGGGTTAGAACCACACCCGAAATTCCGATACGATCATCAAAATTTTCAGCAGTATGCACCGCGTCCTGGCCGGTAAGCCCATCAACCACCAACAATGTTTCGCGGGGTTTTGTGGCCTCGCGCACGGCTTCAACCTCGGCCATCAGGGTGTCATCAATTGACAACCGACCCGCGGTATCAAGCATATAAACATCGTAACCGCCAAGGGTCGCCTGTTGTTTGGCACGTTTGGCGATTTGCACGGCGGTTTGGCCCTCGACAATCGGCAGGGTATCCACACCGATTTGCGTGCCTAATACTGCCAGCTGATGCATCGCGGCAGGGCGGTAAATATCGAGGCTGGCCATCAGCACCCGTTTGTTTTCTTTTTCCGTCAGCCGTTTGGCCAGCTTAGCTGTCGTGGTGGTTTTACCAGACCCCTGCAAACCCACCATCAAAATCGGGGTTGGCGGATTGTCAATTTTCAGCTCGGCCGCTTTTGGATCATCGCTGCCCAGCATCGCCGCCAATTCGTCATTAACAATTTTGACAACCTGTTGGCCGGGGGTAATAGATTTGGTAACCTGCTGGCCGGTGGCCTTTTCCTGCACGGCTTTGACAAAATCGCGTGCGACAGGCAGCGAAACATCCGCCTCAAGCAATGCCACGCGGACCTCGCGCAGGGCGGTTGCCACATCGGCATCCGACAGCGCGCCCTGACGGGTCAGTTTATCAAAAACACCGCCTAGGCGGTCGGACAGGTTCTCAAACATCAACTGCGCCTTTCAGGCCAAACAAACGACAAACGCACCAGTGGGCGTAACACGCTGACTGGTGGCGATCCCCGATACGGGGACCGGAAGGGTTAAAACTTCCGGAAGTTAGGGGGTGGATATAACGAGTTTAAACCGGAGTCAACCAATTCACATAACAGCGCATTACTTATAAATTCGGATCAACCATACTTTGACCCGACCATCATTTACAACAAAGCCGATCCTGCCCTCTCCCTTTTTTTACAACCCGGAAAAACATCGAATTATGGCTGACTTACCCCTTGCATCGACTTATTCCGCCCCTTACATTCAAAACTATGAATATGAATTAAATGTTCGAATGGAGAAATCGAATGATACTAAATTGGAAAACCGGGGGTGTATTCCTCGGGCTGGTTTTTCTGACAGCGGTGCTGCTTGTAAAACCTATTGGCGTCTCGACACAGTTTGTGATTCTTGATGCCATAATCTGGGATTCCGTAAGCCCGGATGTCATTACACAAGCCGAGGACGGATCGTATTCCTCCACCAACGCTTACCTTGACAGAAGCAATGGCAAATACGCCAAAAACGCGGCAAACCCGCTGAATTACAGCTTTGTGTTTGTTATCGCCATGATGATCGCCGCCGGCGTTTCATCCTATCTCCGTAAAGGGGTCGGCAAAGAAGAACGCAATATGCCCGACATCTGGAAAGCCAATTTTGGCGACTCAACGATAAAACGGTTTGTTGTCGTGTTTTTTGCAGGGTTTGTTGTTGTCTTTGGCGCACGCCTTGCAGGCGGGTGCACCTCGGGCCACATGATGAGCGGCCTGATGCAGACCTCCATATCCGGCTATATGTTTACGCTGGGTGCCTTTGGCGCGGCGATACCTGTCGCTATGTTAATGTATAGAAAAGAGGGTTGATCAAATGACCACTTTAATTTTTGCAATCGTAATCGGGGCTGCTTTTGGTGTCGCCCTTGACCGTATCGGCGCAACCACACCTGGCATTATGCTGCGTATGTTGAACCTGAAAAACCTGCATTTGATGAAAACCATTCTTTTGGCCATCGGCGTTGCCAGCACCTTGATGTTCGCCGGTCAGATGATGGGCCTGATCGAAGTAGGTCATATGTCGGTTAAAACCGCCTATATCGGTGTATTTATCGGGGGTTTGTTAATGGGCGCTGGCTGGGCTGTTGCAGGTTATTGCCCGGGTACAAGCCTGTCTGCCGCTGCGGCGGGTCGACGTGATGCCATGGTTTTTATTGCCGGTGGGCTGCTCGGGGCTGCGGCCTATATGGTCAGCTATTCCTGGGTGCAATCCACAGGAATTCTCGACAAAATGTTTGGTGGCAAAGCAACTGTTGCAGCTATTCCGGACGCTGATTACCCCGCTTTGTTTGACGGAATGCGTGGCGATATCGTCGGAATTTTGCTAGGTCTGGTCTTTATTGCTGTTGCGATTTTCCTGCCAAATAAAATCGTTGGCACAAGCAACCCGCAAACGGTGCCTGCGGAATAAACTATTACCCGGGACCGCTCCATCCGGTTTGCGGTCCCGGATGCCAGGTGAATACTGAATCACCTGATTACCTCTGCACATACCAGACAGCATCAGCCATTCATAATTGGCGGGAAAATCAAAAGGCCGGCAGGCGTTGATTGCACCGCCAAAAGTGAATACGATAAACAAAGTACGGAGTATGATTGGCTGAAATGAACAAAATGCAGACCCATCCCGGCCCGTTACACGCCTATCGCGACATGCTGCGTGATGGCACGCTAAATGACGATGCAGGCCAGCGGCTGGCTGTGGAAAAGCTGCAAATTCTGCATAATCGGCTAAAAGATTATAACCCTGTCAAACCCAAGAAAATCGGTCTCGGGATTTTTGGCTGGGGGCGGGAAAACATTGCTGAATCTGCAATTCCCGGGCTGTATATGTATGGCGGGGTCGGGCGTGGTAAATCCATGTTGATGGACCTGTTTTTTGAAAACGCCCCCGTTGAACCCAAACGCCGCGTGCATTTTCACGGCTTTATGCAAGAGGTGCACGAAGGCATCCACATCGCGCGCCAACACGGGGTCAAAGACCCGATTGTGCAAGTCAGCCAGCGCATTGCCGATTCTGCGGCTTTGCTATGTTTTGACGAAATGCAAATCAGCGATATTGCTGACGCAATGATTGTCGGGCGGCTGTTTGAAAAGCTGTTTGCGCGCGGGGTGATTATCGTGGCGACCTCGAATCGCCACCCTGATGATCTGTATAAAGACGGGCTGAACAGGCAGCTTTTTGTGCCGTTTATTGAAAAAATCAAAGACAAGTTGGAGGTATTTCATATCGAGGATGGCGATGACCACCGCCAAAACCGGCTGAGCGGCAAAATCAATTATCACACGCCGCTGGGGGCAGTGGCTACAAAATGCCTTGATAATCGCTGGGATGTTCTGGCCGGAGTGCCTGCAAAACCCCTGACCCTGAAACGCAAGACCCGCAATCTGGTGATCCCTGCTTTTCATAACGGCGTGGCGCGGGCCTCTTTTGCTGATCTTTGCGGTAAACCGCTTGGCCCGGGCGATTATC
>JAKITE010000044.1 GCA_021648225.1 Paracoccaceae bacterium | reverse complement strand
GAGGCGCTCCAGCCTTTTTGCGGGGCGGAAATCAGCAGATCAACGCCGCATTCCTGCATATCAACCCAGACCGTGCCCGAGGCGATACAATCCAGCACCATCAAGCCGCCAACCGCGTGGGTCGCGTCAGCCAATGCCTTGATATAACTGTCAGGCAACATCATGCCTGACGAAGTTTCCACATGTGCGGCAAACACCATGGCGGGGCGTTCCGCATGAATGCGCGCCACTGCCTCTTCAATGGGAACAGGCGCAAAAGGTGCGGTTAGCGAATTACCGGTTTGGCGGGCTTTCAAGGCTGTATGTTCTGACGGAATATCCCCCATTTCAAAAATCTGGGTCCAGCGATAGGAAAACCAGCCATTGCGAATAACCAAAGCCGGTTTACCGGTTGCAAATTGCCGTGCCACGGCCTCCATGCCATAGGTGCCGCCACCGGGCACAACCACCACTGCGGCGGCATTATAAACGCCCTTCAGGGTGTCGGAAATATCCAGCATCACCTGCTGAAAACTGGCTGACATGTGGTTCAACGAACGATCCGTAAACACAACTGAAAATTCCTGCAACCCGTCGGGGTCAATATTTGGCAAAAGTCCGGGCATGGTAATCTCCTGTAAGGTTAGGCGTATTTACGGGGTAAGCTCCTGCTTTTGCAAGGCTGTAATCCCCCTGGGCCCAATGTTGTTTTATCAGATATTCAGGTAATACCGCCCGCACCGGATAAGGGTAAATTACCCGAAAAGACCGATATTATTGGCCAATATCCGCTGGGCTGCGAATATGCCCAGAATAACCACCATCGGCGCCAGATCCAGCCCGCCCATTGACGGAAGAATTTTGCGAATGGGTTTGTAAATCGGGTCCATAATCCGCTGCAATCCAAAATAAATCTGCTGCACCAGAGGTTGGCGCATATTCAAAACCTGAAATGCCACCAGCCAGCTTATCAGAATATGGGCGATCACAAGGAACCACATAATATTCAAAATAAATAACAGGATTTCAAAAAGCGAGGTCATTGGTTTCTCCGGCAGTTTCAAGCGTTCAAACCCATCTATGCGCCCCATCCCAAAAGAACAAGACCTCCGCGAGGCCGGCGCGCAAGGTCAGGGGTTGAATTCCATAAAAAACCTAACGATATTGCGCCAAAGGGGCCATCTATGTATCCGATTTTTCGCATGCTCTACCAGCTGAACAAACACCGCAAGGCGCCAGCCTTGGCCATTGATGGCACCCATATATCACACCATATCTGCTGGCCCCATGATCTTGACCCGTGGATGGAGCTGAATAACGGCCGCACCCTTACCCTGTATGATCTGGGGCGTTTGCCTTTTTCAAAACGCATCCCGCTGGGCAACGCCCTGAAAGACCGGCAATGGGGCATGACATTGGCCGGAAATACCCTGCGCTATCGTCGCCGGATCAGGATGTTTGACCGCATCGAAATGCGTACCCGCGCCATTGGCCGCGATGCACGATTTGTCTATTTGCAACAAAGCATGTGGGTAAAAGGCGAGGCCGCGTCATCCGGCATTTTTCGCGCCGCCATTGTTGATAAAAACGGCATTGTGCCCACGGATGAGGTTGTCAAACAAATGGGGATTCCTGATTGGAACCCCCGAATGCCCGATTGGGTAAATGCATGGATCGCCGCCGAGGCAATCCGGGTCTGGCCCCCAGAAACCTGAGGTCAAAACCTGAGGCCCGATAAAAATTCAGGGCCGGATATACGACCAGCCGGCCTCTTGCAGCAATACCAGCTGCACAACGCCAGAGGTCACCACGACCGCTTCGTCCAGCAGTTCAACCGGCTGCCCCGAGCCTTCTGCCATTTTACGCATGGTGTTGCCACATGCAGCAAAAGTCAGCCCTTCGATCTCAAGCGAAAGCGCGGCTATCCTGCTTGCGACAGGCGAGGTATCGGCGCGCAGCATATGCAACCCCGGCCCATAAGCCACAACCTGAATTTCAACGGCCTCACCGATGCTTTCGAAATATGCAGTAACGTTTTTGACGTTGTTCAGCGTCATGTTCATCAGTTTCGGGTCATTTTCATCAATATGAAAGGCAATCTGGTGAACAACCTGTTCTTGTGCAAAAACCGGCGCAGCAAACATAAATACAACCGCGATGGCGGCAATCATTTTCTTGAACATAGATTTCTCCCTTGGCTACGCGCCGTTGATCGGCGTCGCTGACCCAGCGTAACATAGAAAAAGCCGGCGTCATTAAAATAATCCCTTGATGTAAGGTCGCTTTACCCGTCTTATCATTGCAAAACTTCGAGGGGTAAAACATGACGGAACGCGCATCACGTAAAGGCATCTGGGGATGGATGCTGTTTGACTGGGCCGGACAGCCGTTTCACACCTTGGTCATTACCTTTATTTTTGGCCCCTATTTTGTCAACGAACTGTCGCAAAACCCGGTGGTTGGCCAAACCAACTGGGGTTATCTGGTGGGGTTTGCCGGAATTCTGGTGGCCGTTACAGCACCGTTTCTGGGTGCAGCAGCTGATAAAACCGGCCCACGCAAACCGTGGGTTCTGGCATTTGCTGCTTTGTTTGTTGCCGGTTCTCTGGGGCTTTGGGGGGCGGAACTTGGCCTTTCAAACCTGATCTGGGTCTATATTTCCTTTATCGCGGCTTTTATTGGCGCGGAATATATCATCATTTTCACCAATGCCATGCTGCCTGATCTGGTGCCGAAAAAAGACGTTGGCAAATTATCCGGCTATGGCTGGGCGCTGGGATATGCGGGCGGCGTAGTTGTTCTGGTTTTTGTGCTGCTACTGATTTCCATTGCCCCCGGAGGCGACCAGACCCTGATTGGAACCGATCCGTTATTCGGGCTGGACCCTGCCAAAGGCGAGCCGGCGCGAGCCTCTGGGCCAATTTCTGCGATCTGGTTTATTATCTTTGCCATCCCGTTTTTCCTGTTCACACCGGACCGGCGCAAAGACACCAAAATCAAGGCTGCCGTGAATGAGGGCCTTGGCGGCATCCGCCAAAGCTGGGCCACCATCAAAAAATTCCCGCAGCTCTGGATGTTTTTCCTGTCGTCAATGTTATATCGCGACGCGCTGGTGGTTCTATATACATTCGGGGCAATCTATGCGGCCTCGGTGCTGGGCTGGTCCACGTTCGAGCTGGGCATTTTTGGCATCATTGCCGCGCTTTCGGGCGCATTGGGCGCGTGGTTTGGCGGCTGGGCGGATGGCAAATGGGGGGCAATGCCGGTGGTGCAAACCTCGATTGTGCTGTTACTTTTGGTTAGCATGGCGGTGCTTAGCACCACCCGCGAGGCGGTTTTATTCATCCCCATAGCCGAAGGTTCAAACCTGCCCGACATTCTGTTTTTCATCTGTGGCGGCGTGATTGGCGCAGCGGGCGGCTCCATGTCGGCATCGTCGCGCGCTTTGGTGGTGCATTTTGTCGGTGATAAAATCTCCATGACCGAAGCATTCGGATTTTATGCAATGGCAGGCAAAGCCACCGCATTTATCGGCCCGTTTGCGGTGGGCTTTGCCACATGGCTAACCGGATCACAGCGCCTTGGTATCAGCCCTGTGATTTTGCTTTTTGTTGCAGGCATGGTATTGTTGGCCATGGCAAAAAAACGCGCAGGAAATGATTTGTGACATCCAGAATATTTGCGCTGGTATTTGCGGCCCTTTTGGCCGCGCCAGCACAGGCTGACATCCCCGCCAAACAATTGTTTGGTGCGATAGAAACCGCAACCATGCAACGCTCGGCTGCATTTGGCAGCTATGCGCGCGGCTGTTTGGCAGGGGCGCAACAATTGGCCGAATCCGGTCCCGGCTGGCAGGCCATGCGCCTGTCGCGTAACCGCAACTGGGGGCATCCACAACTGATCGGTTTCATTGATCGCCTGTCACAACAGGCACAGAAAATCGGTTGGAACGGGCTTTATATCGGCGATATTTCCCAGCCACGCGGCGGGCCTATGTTAACCGGCCATGCCAGCCACCAGATCGGTCTTGATGTGGATATCTGGATGCTGCCGCCCGAACGACTAGATTTAAGCCCGCGCCAGCGTGAAAATATTTCTTCGCTCAACATCCGGTCAAACGACCATCGCAGCGTCAATGCCAACTGGACCCCACAACATATGGCGATTTTACGCGCCGCCGCCAGCGACCCTGCCGTGGCCCGCATTTTTGTAACCGGCGCTGCCAAGGTGCAAATGTGCAACGATACCGCCCCTGATGACCGTGCATGGTTGCGCAAAATCCGGCCTTGGTGGGGGCATAACGCCCATTTTCATGTGCGTCTGAATTGTCCGCGCGGATCGGGCAGATGTGAAGAACAGGCCCCGATTCCCGCCGGTGATGGCTGCGCCGAGGCCCAATGGTGGATAACCGACGCATTGGCCCCCGCCCCGCCGCCAGACCCGAACGCCCCCCCACCAACCCCGCGCACCGAATTAACCATGGCCAGCCTGCCAAACCAATGCAGCAGGGTTTTGCAAAGCCGATGATGTTCAGAATTCTTGCCCTGATTCTGTTGGCCAGCCCTGTGATTGCCCAGCCGGTATTTATGCGCGATTCCGTGCAAACCCTGCGTGATAACGATGATGATTTTGGCGGTTTCTCAGGCATTCATGTGTTTGAAAACGGCATTGATTTTTTAATGATAACCGATCGTGGAAAGTTGCAAAACGGCCGGTTTCAGCGGCGTAACGGCAGCATTACGGCAATAGAATTTGCGCCACTAATTCCCATTCTGGACACCAAAGGCCAACCGCTGGACAGCTTTAACACCGATGCCGAGGGGCTGGCGATTGCGCCGGATGGCAGCCTGCTGATTTCATTTGAAAGCAATAATCGCGTCATGCGCCATGCCAGCCAGACCAGTCCGGCGGAATTTCTGCCCAAACATCCGGATTTTAATCAGTTACAAACCAATTCAGGGCTGGAGGCACTGGCCGTGGATGCCAATGGCACGGTTTATGCAATGCCCGAACGCTCGGGTGATCTGGATCGGGCTTTTCCGGTTTACCGGTTTCAAAACAATAGATGGGACACCGATTTACAAGTGCCGCGCCGCCCCCCGTTTTTGATGGTTGGCGCTGATATTCTGGATGGAAAACTGTATATTCTGGAACGCCATCTGGCAGGGCTTGCAGGGTTTTCAACCCGTATCCGGCGCTTTACCATTGGCGATAGCCTGTTTGACGAACAGGTTCTTTTCACCTCTCGATCCGGCCAGTTTGACAATCTGGAAGGCATTTCGGTCTGGCAAGACCCGATGGGTCAAATTCGTGCCACGGTGGTTTCCGACGATAATTTCAACTTTTTCCAACGCAGCCAGATTGTCGAATTTGTGCTGCGCGATTAAGCGGATGCAATCATTGCCGCCAAATCAGGCAAGTCTTCCAGCTCTTTGATTACTGCGGTTGTTTCCGTAACCACCCGATCAATATCAGCAAAACTGTGCATGGCCGTCACAAAAAACCGCAAGCGCGCCTGCTTTTCCGGCACCGCCGGAAAAATAATCGGCAAAGCATTAATCCCCCGCACCAGCAAGCGGTTGGCGGCAATTACCGCGCCCAGCGAATCCCCGATAATTACCGGTGTAATTGCCGCCCCTTCGGACAAGCCCACATCCAGCCCCGCAGCCTTGGCTTGTGCCAGAAAATACGCCCCGTTTTCCTGTAATTTTTCGACAAGGGGCCTATTAATCAGCCCAAGCGCAGTAGTTGCCGCAACGGCCAGCGGCGCCGAAAGCCCGACCGAAAACACAAACCCAGCGGCCTTGAACCGCAAAAAATCAATCAATGCATCAGAACCGGCAATGAACCCGCCGCTGGAACCCAGCGATTTTGACATCGTGCCCATCCAGATTTCCACCGCTTTGGGGTCAACCTCGCAATGTTGCGAAATGCCGCGCCCGCTTGCCCCCAAAACGCCTATTGAGTGCGCCTCGTCAACCATCAGCCACGCGCCGTGCCTTTGCTTGATATCCACCAGTGTTTTCAGGTCGGGCGTGTCGCCATCCATGGAATACAGGCCTTCGACAACGATCAAAACCTTGTCGTAATTACCGCGAATTTCGGTCAGTTTCCAGTTCAACCAATCGGTGTCATTATGGGGAAAAACCAAGCGCGCAGCACCTGATAACCGCACCCCATCAGAAACCGAATTATGGATCAGACTATCAATCAAAACCAGATCTTTGGGGCCGACAAGCGCTGCAATCACGCTAACATTGGTGGCATGGCCCGACACCATCGCCAATGCGGATTCAACCCCGTAGAAATCGGCAATGGCCTGTTCCAGCGCCGGATGATAGGGGCGCTCGCCGCCAACCAGACGGCTGGCGGTTGCCGAAACCCCCCATTTTTGGGCTGCCGCCGCCGCGCTTGAACGTACTTCTTGATTCTGGTTCAAACCCAGATAATCATAGCTGGCAAATTGCAATGCTTCCTGCCCGTCAATCTGGATAGAAACACCCGAAGTATCACTGGTTTCACGAAAAAATGGTGAAGCAATTCCGGCCAGATCACCAGCGGCCCGTTGCATCGACATTTGTTTGTAATCAGGCAATGTAGTAAAATCAAACCCGTCAGGCGGCAGGTCTTGTTGCGCGGCCTGCGGTTGTTCGTTTCGATTGGCTCGGTTTTGCCTAAGCCGCGCAAGCAATGCTTTTGTGTCGCTCATCCTGTGGCCTTTTTGGTCAGCCCGCTGATGTTTTGCGCGGCTTTGCTGACCTTTTCAACCAGCATCGGGTCCAGATCGGGCTGGGTGACATGACGCGCGGCCAGTTCCTCGGCGGTGCCTTCGTTTTCAACGGTGCCATCCAGCACTTTATGGGCAAGCTGGGTCAGGTTCAGCCCGTCAACCAGCGCCATGATCGGCAGATCAATGCCCAGTTTTTCATCGGCCTGCATACGCAAAGACATCGCCATCAGCGAATCAAACCCCATTTCGGTTAGCGGCGTTTCCGGGTCAATTTCATCAACGGGCTGGCGCAAAACTTCCGAGGCTTCGGCCTGCAACAAGCCAATAATTTTCTTGACAGCCTGCGCGCGGCTTAACCCTTTGAGCACGGATTCCAGATCGATTTTACCATCCGGCCCTGCAGATTTTACGCTTAAATCAATTTGGTCAAAAAACCGAGACCGCAGCAGCTTCAGATCAGCCACCATATTGCCCCAAGCCATAGGCCCGACCGCCACCACACCCGAATTCGGCCGCATAATAATGTCTTTTAACGCATCCAGCGCCTGCGCCATATTCATCATGCCGCCCCCGATTTGTTTGTTGATCAAATCACGCTGATCGTTTTTATCCGCTAAAAACCCTTGGTCCGAAATCGGACCAAAGGCTACACAGGTGGCGTTTTGACCACGCTGTTGCCGCCCTTGAACCAGCCCTTCTAAAAAGCTGTTGCCAGCCACATACACCGATTGGCCGGGATTGCCAAAAAATGTTGAAATAGACGAAAAGGCGATAAAATGATCCAGCGTCAAGTTGCGGCAGTGCTGGTCCAGCAGCCTTCCGATCGAAATTTTTGCGTCCAGAACCGGGGCCATATTGGCCGCACTGGCATCACGGATCAAACCGTCATCCAGCACCATGGCGCTGTGGATAACGCCGCGCAACGGGATGTTATCATTGGCAATTCTGGCAAAAAGCTGCTGCATCTGCTCGGGGTCGGTGGCATCACAAGCAATCACCTCGACCTCTGTATCAGTTTCGACTGGCTCCATCTTACCCGACCGGCTGACCAGCCATAATTTTCTGGCCCCGTTCTGCGCCAGCCATGTTGCGGTTGCACGGCCCAGCCCGCCAGTGCCGCCAATAATCAGCCATCCATCCCGTGCCTTGAATTGTTTTGATTCCGTAATTTGCGGAACATCAGGTGCCTGCACCACGATTTTACCGATATGCCCCGATTTTTGCATCAGCCGAAACGCATCCGAGACCTCGTTGCTTTTGAAAATCTGGCAGGGTGGCGGGGTGTATTCGCCGGTTTCGAAACTGGCTTTCAAATCGGCAAACAACCGCGAAACCACTTCGGGGCGCGCCGCCAGCAACTGGTCGGCATCCACCCCGAAATATGACAGGTTTTTGCGAAACGCCCGCAACCCGATGCGGGTATTGGCAAAGAAATCCCGCTTGCCCAATTCAACAAACCTACCAAAGGGTTTCAGACATTCGATCGAACGCTGCATGGCCTCATCCGACAGGGAATTAAGCACCACATCCACCCCCCCGAATTGCTGTAAAATTTTATCAGCAAAGCCAAGGCTGCGGCTGTCAAAAACCTGTGCCGCGCCCATATCCCGCAATAATTGGCGTTTTTCAGGGGTGCCCGCCGTGGCAATCACCGTTGCGCCCAGTTTTTTTGCAACCTGCATGGCCGCCAGCCCAACGCCGCCCGCGCCGCCGTGGATCAGCACGGTTTCACCATTTGACAAATTTGCCAGCTCTTGCAGGCCATAAATCGCGGTTAAAAATGCCACCGGCAAAGACGCGGCGCGCGCGCTGGATATAGTGTCGGGAATGCTGGCAACGGCCACTGCGTCCACCGTTACATGGCTGGAAAATCCGGCGGGCGAAAATGCGATCACCCTGTCGCCGATTGAAAAACCGCTATTGGCGCCAGCCTGAATGATTTTACCCGCACATTCCATACCCAAAGTAGCGCCGACATATCCGTTTTCCAAGGCCTCGGCAGGCAGTAATCCTTGGGCCCACATCACATCGCGAAAATTCAGGCCGGTATGTTCAACCGCAATTTCCACTTGATGATCCGCCGGAGCAAAACGGGGTTTCCCCTGCCATTTCAAAGATTGAATTTGCCCTTGTTGGCCAAAAACCAGAACCGAAGCCGTGTTGGAAACAGGCTGATCCGGCGTTTTGTCCAAACCCAGCATCCGCAATGCAAACAGGTTGTTATCCCGCAGGATCAAATGCGGTTCGGAGGCGAAATCCTGCACCCTGTTCAGGGAAAATTCCGTATTCACCCCCAGCTCCAGTGTTTGCATCGGGATATTCGGGAATTCATTTATCGCCACGCGCAACCAGCCGCGCAATGCAGCACAAAGCGCGGGTTGGCCGTTGCAAATAACCAGAATTCGGCTGGGTTCTGCCAGACAAATATCTTTAAGCTCGGCTAAAATTACAGCTATATCCGCCCCGTCCGAAACCGGAAAAACCACGGCTTTATTCTGTAACCCATCGTCGATTACCGGAATATTCAGGTTATCTTGCCAAAATCCGTCTCCGCTAGTCTTTACCAGATGCCAATCGGTGTCTTTGCGTTTTTCCTGTGTATTGTGCAAAACACCAATGCCCGAAACCAGCCAGTGGCGGGCCTCAGGGCAGGCAAGCTCGGTCATTTTTGCTTGTTCAAACCCGCAATGTTCAAACCGGGAAAAAAGCGTTTTAGCAGTGGTTTTGCGCGGAATCGCCATACCGGATTCCAGCGATTTTGCATCCCAGCCGGAAATGAATAAACCGTCATAAAGCGCATTAAATGCATCCCGCTCCGGCACAAGGGCCATCAGGCTTCCCGTCGGGGAAAGCCGGTTCAAAAGCTGCACCAACTGTGCCGAACCGGCGGTTGCCAGCCCGTCAACCGAAAGGATAATATCAAATTCCCCGACAGTTTCCAGGGTTTCAAACGGCAATACAAACAGCTTTGCTGCTGGCGGTAAAATATGTTTTTGCCTAGCGGTTTTTTTACTGTCAAAATCACTGACAACCAGACGATCAACTGCCGGGTGTTGGCATATTTTTTGGCAAAAACCGGTTTCGGCCCGCCCCATTACCAGAATATTCAGCCGCTTGTTCTGTGGCCAGCCTGCCATAATTTGGGCCGCCATATCCGCCATAACTTGCCAACGCCAGCGGCTTGCGGCGCTTAGGTCAATTTCCACCGTTGCGGGCTTTGCCAATAATTGCTTTTGCAACGCGGTTTTCAGATTTTTCCGCAGGAAAAGCGCCTGTTGCAATTCGGTGATATGATTTGGGGCGGTTGCAAGCAATGCCTCTTGCAATTCTGCAACCCCGGGGCAGGCAGAGCGCGCCGCCAACTGCCAGTCCGAGCCGGTTTGCCGTTCTGCCAAGCCATCTTCAGCTAAAAACCCGAGGCAGGATTTCAGCAAGCCGCCGCCATTTTTTCCAGTATAATTTCCCGTATCAATGGAACGGTTTTTAGCCAGCCCCCCCAAGGTTTCAAACACAATCGACCTTGTCAGCGAATCCAGCAATATCGCCGCATCCCCCGGCCCCGCATCACCGGAAATAATTCCGGATTTGGCCAATACCTGTTTGATATTCAAGGGTTTTTTAACCGGCGTCAGGGCTACAAGCTTTTGTTGCCAATATGGAATTGGCCTTGGTTTTTTCGACGAGGCCACAGTTTTCAGCCGAACATCCAGAAATTGCGCCCGCACAACCCCCGCCGCGTCGCACATCGAAATATCAGCCAGCAATCCATTTTCAGTTAACTGGCCAAGCGTAATATTTGCGCGGAAAATCGCAGTGTCCCCTGCAAAAATACGGATCTTGCCAAAAGATTGAGGCACCATCATCCTGCCATCAAAATCCGGCAATGACGCGGCTGACTTAACCAGCGCAAATATCCCGTGCAAGGCAGCATCGGCCTGTTTCGGGTCCAGACAAAAGCCGCCATCCATGGTCGGTTGACCCAAAATTGCATCCGCCACATGACCTTTGATGGCGATCTGCCGCACCAGCGCAAATTCCGGCCCATAAGTTAGGTTCTGGGCCGCCAAATCCGCATAAAGGTCAGTGTCGGTGGCATTTGGCAGGGTCTTGATGGGGGCGACCTGCTGCACCGGATTGGCCCGAATGGTGGCAAAACAGGCCAGCTCCCATGCTGCATCGCCATGGGATTTTCGAGTCTCTATACTGATTTTTTCGGCGCTTTCTTCAAACCTTGTGCGAAAATCTATCGCGCCGGATTTTTCAAAAACCACCGGTCGCAAAAGCTCCATATCCAGCAATTCAATCTGCGATACCGCCAGCGCCTGCCGCCCGGCGGCCAAGGCCATTTCCACAAAACCGGTTGCCGGAAACACAATGCTGCCATCAACCACATGATCCGCAAGCCAGCCGGTTTTGCGCGGGTCCAGCCGGTTGTGCCAGATACCGGATTCCCCTTGCATCTGGTTGCCCAGCAAGGGGTGGCAACCTGTTCGCCCATAAGTATCAACGGCGGCAGGGCTTGGCTGAATGCGAAAATTATTTTTCTGCCACGCAATCAGGGGCAGCCCCGCAAAATAGGCAATCTGTGGCCCGTGAAACCGCAACCGGTCGATTTTACCCCCCGCAACCAACACCCGTGCCACGGTTTTTGCAATTAACCTGTCATCGGTTTGCTTTGCCGACATGGTTTCGACAAACCCGATACTGGCACCGCTTTCCAGCGAATCCATCACATAATTCCGCAAAATACTTTTGGGGCCAATCTCGACAATAATATCAAACCCGTCTGCCACCATTGCCGCAATGGTTGGGTGAAACAAAACCGGGTTTCGGGTATTATGCCACCAGTATTCGGCATTCAGGCGATCACCCTGAACCTGCCGGCCCAGCGAGGAGGAATAAAATCGCACATCGCTGGAAACCGGCGATAAACCGGCGATGTCCTTTAGCAACCGGGTTTTGATTTGCTCAACCACGGGGCTGTGAAACGGGTACGGGATATTCAGAATTTTTACCGCAATCCGTTGTTTACGGGCAAAACCTGCAAATTTCTCAAGCTGTTCCAGCGGGCCGGAAATGCTGCTTGAACGGCTGGAATTCTCGGCGGAGATCACAATTTCGGTTTCACCGAATTCTGCCAGACATTTGCGTAAAACATCCGCCCCCGCCAACACTGCCGCCATGGCGCCTTTACCATATAACCCCGCCAGCGCAGCTGACCGGGACCGCACCAGATGCACGGCGTCAGCCAGCGAAATGATCCCCGCCGCATAGGCCGCTGGCACTTCTCCGGCGGAATGGCCCATTACGGCTTGCGGGGTTAGACCGGCATTTACCAGACTGTCGGACAAAGCCACCTGAATGGCAAAAGCCAACGGCTGGGTCAGGGGGGAATCGCCCAGTTCTGATTCAAAATCCTTGTCAAAAAGCAAGCCGCGCAAATCATGGGGGCTTTGGGCCGAAAACAGGTCTGAAACCTGGTCAAATACATCGCGAAAATCGGAACATGTCTGGTAAAGATGCCGCGCCATTCCCGGCCATTGCGCCCCATTTCCAGAAAACACAAATCCGATTTTGCCAATGCGGCTTTTGGTCTGGCCAGAAACATAATCCGCGCTTTTGGATTGCGTCAAAAACCCCTTTAGGCCGGTTTTGATTTCAGAAACCGAGCCGCCAAGCGCCACAACACTATGGCTGTGCTTTTCCCGGCGATAAATGGCATTGTTGATTTTCAAAGCAGCCTGATCACCGGTTAACACATCGTCATGGTATTGTTGAGCCAACACCTGCAAAGCGTCGTTTGAATTGGCGCTAAGCAACAGGTTTTGGTTGCGCGGCACCAGATCGGGTTGTTGGGTTTTTTCATGTTGCCATAATTGGCGCAGCACCACATGGGCATTTGCGCCGCCAAAGCCAAATGAATTAACCCCCGCCAGCCATGGCCGGTTGCGTTCCGGCAAAATCACCGGTTTGGTTGCCAGAGACAGGTTAAGCCCTTCAAAATCAATATATGGGTTTGGTTCAGCAATATGCAGGCTGGCCGGATACACGCCTTTTTCCAATGCCAGCACTGCCTTTAACATGCCCACCAACCCCGATGCCGGTTCCAGATGGCCAAAATTGCTTTTGGCTGATCCAATCGGCAAGGCCGTGCCGCGCGGTGCTGCAAAAGCATTGCCTATTGCGTTGGCCTCGACCGGGTCCCCAACCGGGGTGCCGGTGCCGTGGGCCTCCAGAAAGGCCAGATCGTTCAGGTCAAACGGGTTTTTGGCACGAATATCTTGCAGTAATTCCTGCTGGCGCTGAGATGACGGCATCGACATGCCAACCGTGCGCCCATCCGAATTTACCGCCGTGGCATGGATAACCGCACGCAGGCAATCGCGGTTTTTTCGGGCCACATCCATGCGCCGCAACACAAATACCACTGCACCCTCGGACCGCACATAGCCATTGGCGCCTTTGTCAAACGCCTTGCAAAGCCCGTCAGGTGAAAGCATCGAGGCCCGTGAAAATCCGACAAACGGAATCGGCGAGATCAGCAAGTTAACCGCGCCGACAATGGCGGTTTCTATCTTGCCGCTTTGCAAGGCCTCGACCGCCTGATCCATGGCGAAAATAGATGATGAACAGGCGGTATCAACCGTATAGCTTGGCCCTTTCAGATCAAAATAATAGGCCAGCCGGTTGGAAATAACCGACAGGGTATTGCCCAGCATAAACTGAGCATCCAGCCCGTCGGGGTCTCCGGCAAAACCGGTTGAATAATCGGAGCTGGAGGCCCCGACAAACACACCGGTTTTTTCGCGATTCCAGCTGTCATTGGTTAGGCCGGCCTCGGCCAATGCCTCGGCGGTGACTTCCAGCAACAGACGCTGTTGCGGGTCCATCTGTTCGGCTTCGCGCGGGGAAATACCAAAAAACGCCGCATCGAATTCCCAGATATTATCCAGCTGCCCTGCCGCCACCGAATAGGTTTTGCCCTTGGCGGCCGGATCAGGATGGTAAAACATTTCTTTGGAAAACCGGTCCGCGCCAATTTCGGAAATTATGCATTTTTCATCCTGCAAAACCTGCCAAAAAGCATCAATTCCCGCGGCCTGCGGCAAACGCACCCCGTATCCGGTAATGACCACTTCGTTATGGGAATGTTCTGGTTTGGCTGGCCCGAAATCGGAGGAATTCACGTTATATCACCTTGATTAAATGAATTCCCACAAAACGCCTTAAACGTGTAATTATGGTTAACGAATGCCTGCAAGAGGTTAATTTTTTACGTTTTCATTCAAATTTGAGGTTTTCAGGCGGCGTTAAAGCCGCGGATCAGCTGACGCAAACCAAAGGCGGCACCGGCGAAAATCGAAATCATTACCAAAGGCGCGCCATAGGTTAGCGCAGACATCGCCGTCAGCCCCTGCCCGATGGTGCAGCCCAGCGCAATTACGCCGCCGGTGCCCATCAGAAACGCACCCAGAATTTGGCGGCGCAATTCTTGGGGGTCATCACAGCTTTCCCAGCGGAACCGGCCCTTGATTTTGGCACCGATAAAAGCGCCAATAATTACCCCGACCACCGACCCGATGCCAAAATTCAAACTGCTACCGGTGGAGGTCATCAGATAAAATACCGAATCCCCCAAAGGGGCGACAAATGTATGGCTTTCAACCGGAATTACCGCAAAACTGTTTTGCGAAAGATAGGTGGTAAACCACCAGCCTGAAATAATCGCCAGCCCGACCAGCACCCCCCCCAGAACCATGGTTTTGGAATGGCGAAATTTTGCCCCTGAAAAGGCCAGCATTGCAAAAACCAAAGCAATAACCAGTGCCAGAACCAGCGGCGAAATCCCGGTAAGATTGCTGAACAAATAAGCAAAGCTTTGCGGGATTTCAGCGGTGGCTTCTTTGGGGGGAAACAGCAAATTTCGCAACACTGCGGTTGGCCCGCCCAATGCCATATAGGTGGAAATCGCCATCACCAGAATAATGACAAAACTGCGCATATCGCCACCGGCCATGCGCACCAATGCGCCAAAACCGCAATTGCCCGACAGCGCCATGCCATAGCCAAACATCAAACCGCCAACAATAAATGCTGCCGGGTTCCAAGCCTGGGTAAACTGGAACGAGGCCAGCACATCAACCTGCCCGACCGCCACCAACCCGAAAACCGCAGCTATCGAAACAGCCAAAGCCAAAGCCCACATACGCAGCCGGTCAAAATCATTGCCATAAAGCGCGTCCTCGATAGCACCCAAGGTGCAAAACCGCGAATAACCACCGGCAAACCCCAGCAAAACGCCGCCGATCAAACCTGCCAATGCCGCCAATACCGGTTCAGCAATTCCGAACATCAAGCCGCCGGAATCTTGATTTCTTCGTCAAATGTGCAGAACATTGTATAAAGCAATTCAATCATTTGCGCGGCTTTTGCATCCCCCAGCGAATAATAAATTGCTTTGCCATCGCGCCGCGAATTTACCAGCCCTTCCAGCCGCAACCGTGCCAGTTGCTGGCTGACTGCCGCCTGACGGCTGGATAAAAGGTTTTCCAGCTCGGTCACCGATTTTTCACCGGTTACCAAATGACAAAGGATCATCAACCGGCCTTCATGGGCCAGAGCCTTCATAAAATCGGTCGCGGATTTGGCGCTTTCAAGCACGCCCTCAATCGTTTCTTCCGACATATCGTCGGTAATCGTAGGGAAAGACATCAGCTTCCTTCCAGCTCCGTTTGTTCCGGTAATTTCTCTAACATAACCTCTAGCATCCACCAAAAGAAATCCTCACCGGGGTATCCGGTGATGCGGCCGGTTTCTTGTCCGTCCACCAATAATATAAAAGTCGGCGTATATATGCCAACCGAATCCAATGTGATATACTCGGGTAATTCATCGCTAATGTCTATGCGGATTAATGGCGCAATTTTGCCTTCGGCAGTTTTATGATAGGCGTCGCCAATTTCTTCGGTCCATTGCTCACAATACACACAACCGACCTCGTCCAGCATCAATAATTGCACCTGCGCGCGCGCAGCGCTTGAGGCGCCGACAACAACCGTAACCATAAAAAACAAGCGTATCAGATGACAAAACCGGCCCAAATCGAATTCCTTTACATATATATATATTGAAATATGATTCCCATAGAATCACTTAATTTGCAAGGATAGGATTTTTACATGGGTTTTGAAGCAAGTTATGCTGCTGCGGTAATCAACGGATTGCTGTCGTTTTTATCACCCTGTATTTTACCGATGGTGCCGTTTTACCTCAGCTATATGGCTGGCCTTTCGATGCAGGAGCTGACCTCGGAAAACGAAATCGCCAAGGGCGCACGGGCAAGGCTGATCATCAGCGCGGTGTTTTTTGCCTTTGGTGTGATTACCATTTTTGTCATGCTGGGTATGCTGGCCGCCGGTTTTGGTCGCGCGCTGGGTGAATACATGGATTATATGTCTTATGCGGCTGCGGTTATCCTGACCGTATTCGGTTTGCATTTTCTGGGCGTTATCCGCATCCCTTTCCTGTATCGCGAAGCCAAAATAGATACCTCCAACGTTAAACCGGCCAGCTATGCCGGGTCTTATGCAATTGGCCTGGCCTTTGGTTTTGGCTGGACCCCTTGCGCCGGGCCGTTTCTTGCCACCATGACCTTTATCGCCATGCAAACCGATAGCGTGATCGAGGGCGGCAAGCTGTTCTTTGTTTACGGCGCGGCCATGACCTTTCCGTTTATTCTGGTGGCACTGTTTTCCGGCCCGTTTCTGCGCTGGGTGCAACGCCACATGAAACTGATGCAGTATGTCGAAAAACTGATGGGGGTTATGCTGCTGATTTTTGCCGCCCTGATTGCCACCGGCAATATCAACCGAATTTCCGGCTGGCTGATTGATACCTTTCCCGGCCTGCTTTCCATGATCAAATAAGGAGATATTTATGCTACGATCCATCCTGCTGGCCGCCGCGCTTGTATTCACACCGCTGCTGGTTAGCGCAGAAGAAGTGCCCCTGGGCGATGACGGGTTACACAAGCCCGAATGGCTGAACGACACATTTCTGGACATGCGCGAAGATCTGGCTGATGCGCAAGCACAAGGCAAACGGCTGGCCATCATTGTTGAGCAACGGGGCTGTATTTATTGCGACCAGATGCATAATGAAATTTTCCCCATCCCCGAAATCAACGGGATTTTGAATGATGAATTCTACTTTGTGCAGATCAATATGTTTGGCGATCTGGAAATCACCGATTTTGACGGAGAAGTATTATCCGAACGCAATATGATCAAAAAATGGGGGGTATTTTTCACACCGACCATCCTTTTTATTGATGATGAAATCACCGATTCGGCGGATGCTTCCGAGGCGATTGTAGCGGTAATGCCCGGTGCTTTTGGCAAATTCATGACCCTAAATATGCTGAACTGGGTGCTGCTCGAGGGCTATAACACCGACGAACATTTCCAGAAATACCACGCCAGGATGCTGGAAACACAGTTAGATCGTTAAAGATATTGCACTGCACAAGAAAGAAAATTGCGCATATGCATTCTTATATGCGCATTCGTTATTGATTTTTGCGGGTTTAGCAATTAAGAAAAATATTAATAACTACAAGAAACGGATCTTTAGGGAGGATTCTGAATGAAACATATCACGCTTCTCGCTGCGTGCTTTTCGGCTACTTTAGCATCAACAACATTCGCACAGGAGGTAACTCCGAACGATGTTGTTTATTCTGAATATGGCGCTGTCGAGACATCTTTAACCGGAGTTGCCGGCGATGCAGAAAACGGTGCGTTGCTATTCAAAAACCGCAAATTGGGCAATTGCCTTGCCTGCCACGCCAACAGCGACATGTCGGATCAGGGTTTCCACGGCGAAGTTGGCCCACCGCTTGACGGTGTCGGCGCAAACTGGTCCGAGGCCGAATTGCGCGGAATTCTGACCAATTCCAAAAACACCTTTGACGGCACGATCATGCCAGCTTTTTACGTCGAAGAAGCCGGTGTGCGGACGCTCGAAAAATTTGCAGGCAAGTCTATTCTTGCGGCCCAAGATGTCGAAGACATTCTGGCATATCTGCTGACCTTAACAGAATAATCCGACGTTTTCGGAACCTACCAAATAAAACGGGAGACTAGAATGAATTATACCAGACGGGATGCCTTGGTGATTGGCGCAGGCGCAGCAGTTGCTGTTGCGATGCCTTTCCAGGCCTTTGCCGGACCTCTTGAGGATGCAATCGCAGCCTTTACCGGCGGTGCCGATATTGCTGAAGGCGGCGTGGTGCTAACCGCGCCGGAAATTGCTGAAAACGGCAACACAGTGCCAATTTCTGTTTCTGCGGATGGTGCAACAGAAATAGCTATTTTTGCCGCCGGAAACCCGGCAGCCGATGTGATTAAATTTGCTTTCGGCCCGCGTTCGGGCGCATCCAGCGCATCAACCCGCTGTCGCCTTGCCGGCACCCAGGATCTGGTCGCAATTGCCAAAATGGCGGATGGCAGCTTTGCCCAGGCCACGGTAAATGTAAAAGTAACCATCGGCGGCTGCGGCGGCTGAGCTAAAAACAGGAGAAGAACAATGGCTGAAAATGTAAAACCACGCGTTCGTGTCCCTCGCTCAGCAGCAGCTGGCGAAGCATTCGAAATCAAATCACTGATCTCGCACATCATGGAATCCGGACGTCGCAAAGACAGCGACGGCAACACCATTCCGCGCTCGATCATCAACACGTTTACCTGCGATTTCAACGGTGAAAATGTAATCACCGCCGAATTGCACGGCGCGATCTCGACCAACCCGTATTTCCAATTCGAAGCAACGATTGAAGAAGCGGGCACTTTCACATTCACATGGCTTGATGATGACGGATCAGTTTACACCGACTCCAAAGACATCACCATCGGATAATCGAACTCTAGGGGAGGAATCAATAATGAAAAAAATAACGACCCTGTGTGCAGCAATCTCAGCGCTTTCGCTGTCCACCGGATTTGCCAATTCAGAGGCCCACGCCCCTGTTTTGTCCATTGACGGTGTTGTCATTGCAACCAGCGCACCGGCACCCGATTTTATGGATATTGACGAAGTCATTTCCGGTTGGGTGTATCGAACCGTTGAAACCCAAGCCTTGCAAATGGATGATTTTGACAATCCAGGCATGATCTTTGTGGATCAGGCTTTGGATGACTGGGTTGAGGTCAACGGTTCCGAGGGCAAAAGCTGTGTTTCTTGCCATACAGGCGGCCCCGAAGAATTTGCGGGTCTGCGCACGGTTCTGCCACGCTGGAACGAAGACGCCGGCGCGGTCTGGACCATGGAAGACTATATCAACAACAGCCTTGTTGAGCATATGGGCGCAGAGCCATGGAA
>JAKITE010000043.1 GCA_021648225.1 Paracoccaceae bacterium | reverse complement strand
AATCGCGGTGGTGTTCAAAGACCCGCCCCATTCAATTTTCCCCGAAATGGCCAACCGCAAAGGCAACGCCCTGATTATCCGCCTGCAACCCGATGAAGGCATCCGCATGCGTATGACCATCAAAGAACCCGGCCCCGGCGGCATGCGCCTGACCGAGGTGCCGCTGGATATGAGCTTTGCTGATGCATTGGGGCCGGATATCGAGGCCACCGATGCTTATGAACGCCTGATTATGGATGTGATCCGCGGCGACCAAACCCTGTTCATGCGCGGCGACGAGGTTGAAGAAGCATGGGCCTGGATAGACCCGATTATTGCCGCATGGCAGGCGGATTCCTCCAAACCCCGCCCTTACGACGCAGGGGGTTCCGGCCCCGAAGATTCACTGGCCTTGCTGCACCGCGATGGCCGCCGCTGGAGAGAAATAGATGCCTGACCTGATGCAATATCCCGACCGTGCCGTATTGGCGATTGATCTGGCTGAAATTGTCGCCGAACAATTGCAAGACGCGATTGATGCAAAGGGCAAAGCCACGCTGGCCGTGCCGGGCGGCACCACGCCGGAACGGTTTTTGCGGGAATTGTCAGCGGCCAAGGTCGACTGGCAAAAGGTCAGCGTGATGTTGACGGATGAACGCTTTGTGCCCGAGGATTCAGAGCGGTCAAACACGCGGTTATTGCGCGCGACATTGCTGCAAGGCAACGCCGCCGCTGCCACGCTTATTCCGCTTTATATGGCGGGTGATAGGCCCGAGGATGTTCTGGATGCGATTCGTGGCGGGCTGAAGCCCAGCCTGCCAATCGATGTTTGTGTGCTTGGCATGGGCGCGGATATGCACACTGCCAGCATTTTTCCAGAGGCGGATTTGCTGGACGCGGCCCTAAAAGACAACGCGCCGATTTTGCTGCCGATGCGCGCCCCGAACGCGCCGGAACCTCGGCTGACTTTAACAGCGCCGGTTTTGCGCGCGGCCAAACATATGCATTTGTTAATCGTCGGTGCCGATAAACTGGATGCTTTGCAAAAAGCCTTAAATGAAGGCCCTGAATCCGAGGCCCCCGTGCGGATCATTTTATCACGCAGCGACACCGAAATCCATTATGCGGAGTAAACCCATGCAGTTGAATGACACCATAAAACGCGTAACCGACCGGATCACAAGCCGCTCGGAAACCCTGCGTTCAGACTATATGCTGCGTTGCGAGCGGGCCGCAAAACAAGGGCCGAACCGCGCCCATCTGACCTGCGGCAACCAAGCCCATGCCTTTGCAGCCAGCGGCAAAGATCAAGACGCGCTGGTCACCGGCATTGGCGGCAATCTGGGCATTATTACCGCCTATAATGATCTGCTTTCGGCCCATCAACCTTTTGAACATTACCCTGATTTGATCCGCAAAGCCGCCCGTGCCACCGGTGGCACAGCGCAGGTGGCGGGCGGCGTGCCTGCGATGTGTGACGGGGTGACCCAAGGGCAGGCAGGTATGGAACTCAGCCTGTTTTCACGCGATATTATCGCGATGAGCGCCGGGATTGGCCTGTCGCACAATGTGTTTGATTCATCGGTTTATCTTGGCGTTTGCGATAAAATCGTGCCGGGTCTTGTGATTGCCGCCGCTACATTTGGCCACCTGCCAGCCGTATTTTTGCCTGCGGGGCCGATGACCTCGGGCTTGCCGAACGATGAAAAAGCCCGCGTGCGTCAGGAATTTGCCGAAGGCAAAGTTGACCGTGCCGCGCTGATGGCAGCCGAAATCGCCAGCTATCACGGCCCCGGAACCTGCACATTTTACGGCACGGCCAATACCAACCAGATGCTGATGGAATTCATGGGGCTGCACCTTCCCGGCGCGTCATTCGTGAACCCCAACACGCCATTGCGCGAAGCCTTAACCATTGAGGGCGCCAAACGGGCCTTGGCAATCTCGGCGCTTGGCAATGAATACACACCGGTTTGCGAGGTGCTGGATGCGCGCGCATTTGTAAACGGCATTGTTGGCCTGAACGCTACGGGCGGGTCGACCAATCTGTTGATCCATCTGTTGGCCATGGCCAAATCTGCCGGAATTATTCTGGACTGGCAAGATTTTGCAGACCTGTCCGACGCTGTGCCGCTGATCGCGCGGGTCTATCCCAACGGCTTGGCTGACATAAACCATTTCCATGCGGCGGGTGGTTTGGGCTATATGATTGGAGAGCTGCTTGGCGCGGGATTGCTGCATGCCGACACCAAAACCATTGTTGGTCAGGGGTTGGAGCATTACACCCGCGAACCCAAACTGAAAGACGGTGAAGTGGTCTGGGAAGCGGGCGCGGGCAAATCGCTTAATGATAAAATATTGAAACCGGTTTCCGACCCGTTTCAAAGCAATGGCGGCATGAAACGGCTGATGGGCAATCTGGGGAACGGGGTTATGAAAACCTCGGCGGTGGATCAATCCCGCTGGCTGATCGAGGCTCCCGCCAAGGTTTTTCACAGCCAAGCAGCGGTCAAAGCCGCGTTCAAAGCCGGAGAATTGAACCAGGATGTGGTGGTCGTGGTGCGTTTCCAAGGGCCAAAAGCCAATGGCATGCCCGAATTGCATTCGCTAACGCCGCTGCTGGGCATCTTGCAGGGCAAGGGGTTTCAGGTGGCACTGGTGACCGACGGGCGCATGTCGGGCGCGTCGGGCAAGGTGCCCTCGGCCATTCATGTATCCCCCGAGGCGCTGGATGGTGGGCCATTGGCGCGACTGGCGGATGGTGATATTGTGCGGGTGGATGCAGTGAATGGCACGCTGGATGTGCTGGATTTGGCCGTGCTGGAACGGCCAGTGGCGCAGGCTGATCTATCGGGAAACAACGTTGGCACAGGGCGCGAAATGTTCGAGGTTTTTCGCAGGTTTGTCGGGCCAGCAGATACAGGGGCCAGCGTGTTATGATCGAAACTGTCGAGCAGCTAGAGGCGTTATATGGCAGCCCCAAACCGCCGTCATTAAAAAAGGTGGCGGATCATATCACGGCTGAATATGCAACTTTTATAAAAGCCTCGCCTTTTGTGGCGCTGACAACGGTTGGGCCGGAAGGGCTGGATTGCAGCCCGCGTGGCTATAATGGCCAAGTGGTGTTTATCGAGGATAAACAAACGCTTGTGCTGCCCGATTGGCGCGGCAATGACCGGATTGACAGCCTGCGCAATGTGGTGCGCGATGGGCGAATTTCACTGATGTTTCTGGTGCCGGGGTCAACCATGGTGGTGCGGGTTAATGGCACAGGCCGGATTTTCGCAGCGCCGGATCTGTTGCAGCGTTACGCCAAATCCGGCAAGGAGCCGCGTTCGGTATTGCTGATAACCCCTAGGGAGGTCTATTTCCAATGTGCGCGGGCCATCATGCGGGCTGGGCTTTGGGATGGACCGGTCAAGGCTGATCTGCCTAGTGCGGGGGATATTTTGGCAGCCATGACTGCGGGCGATATTGGCGGCAAGGAATACGATAAAACATGGCCCGAACGGGCAGCAAAAACATTGTGGTGAGAACATGAAAATAACTGCGCAAGACGCCTGTAAACGTAATCGCGAAATTTGCGAACTGGCCCCGATTATTCCGGTTCTGGTGGTAACAGGTGCCAGCACCGCGCGGCCTTTGGCCGAGGCGCTGGTGGCGGGTGGGTTGCCGGCGCTGGAGGTAACCTTGCGAACCCCTGCGGCGCTGGATGCCATTCAAGAAATGGCAAAAGTCAAAGGCGGTGTGGTGGGAGCAGGCACCTTGATCACCCCGCAAGATGTGCAAAACGCTGTGGATGCAGGCGCGAAATTCGGCGTTTCGCCCGGCGTCACAGATGAACTGGTCGCAGCCTGCGAGGCGTTGGGATTGCCATTGTTGGCAGGGGCGGCAACCGCATCCGAGGCCATGCAAATGCTGGCGCGCGGCTATGACCTGTTGAAATTTTTTCCAGCCGAGGCATCCGGCGGCGCACCGGCATTAAAAGCCATCGGCGCGCCTTTGCCGCAAATATCTTTTTGCCCGACCGGCGGCGTTAGCCTTGCCAATGCCAAGGATTATTTAAGCTTGTCAAACGTGATTTGCGCCGGTGGGTCTTGGGTGGCTCCGGCAGATAAAGTGGCGGCGGCTGATTGGGCAGGCATTGAACAACTGGCGGCTGAGGCCAGCCGTTTGGGACAATAACATGGATATATTCTGGCGCATGTTAATGTCCAATCGGGCCACCAGTTCGGAGCGCCGGATTGTTGATCTATTTGATGATGCGCGGTTTGAGGATTTTAGCACCCGTCAGGGTGATATGTTGCTGGATTATTCCAAAACCAACATTGATGCGGCTGCGCGGGATTTGCTGATTAAGCTGGCGGTTGAGGCCAATGTTGAAAACCGTCGCGACGCCATGTTCAACGGCGAGCTTATAAACACAACTGAAGATCGCGCCGTGCTGCATACTGCCTTGCGGGATCAATCCAGAAATCCGGCCCATCCCGAAGTGCAAGAAACCCTGAAACGCATGGCGGATTTTACCGATAAAATCCGTGCTGCTGGCATTACCGATGTGATCAATATCGGCATTGGCGGTTCCGATCTTGGCCCGCATATGGCAACGCTGGCGCTGGCACCGTATCATGACGGGCCACGGCTGCATTTTGTTTCCAACATCGATGGCGCGCATATTGCCGATACGATTAAGGGGTTAAATCCGGCGACAACGCTGGTGATTGTGGCGTCGAAATCCTTTACCACCATTGAAACCATGACCAATGCGGTGACAGCCCGCGATTGGCTGGGGGAATATGCCAGCCGTAATATGGCGGCGGTATCTTCGGCATTGGACAAAACCGAAGCATTCGGCATTCCGGCGGATCGGGTGTTCGGTTTTGCCGACTGGGTTGGCGGGCGGTATTCTTTATGGGGACCAATAGGCTTGCCGATCATGCTGGCCATCGGGGCGCAAAGCTTCGCGGAATTTCTTGAGGGCGCTTATGCAATGGATACCCATTTTCGTCATGCGCCGTTGCTGCAGAACATGCCGGTAATGCTGGCTCTGACCGGCATCTGGCACCGCAATATCTGCGATTATGGCACGCGTGCGGTGCTGCCTTATGATCAACGCCTGAACCGCCTTCCGGCCTATCTCCAGCAGTTGGATATGGAGAGCAACGGCAAGCGGGTGGGCCTGGATGGCGTGCCGCTGACCAAACCCTCCGGCCCGATTGTCTGGGGCGAATCCGGCACCAATGGTCAACACGCGTTTTACCAACATCTGCACCAAGGCACCAATATTACGCCCTGTGAATTCCTGATTGCCGCCAAGGGCCATGAACCTGATCTGAAACACCAGCATGACCTGCTAAAAGCCAATTGTCTGGCCCAGTCCGAGGCCCTGATGCTGGGGCGTGACCACGCCGAGCCGCACCGTATTTTCCCCGGCAACCGGCCATCCATCACCATCGCCTATCCCAAGCTGACGCCGTTTGTGCTGGGGCAGATTATCGCGCTTTATGAACATCGGGTATTTGTTGAAGGCGTGATCTGGGGGATTAACAGTTTTGATCAATGGGGGGTGGAACTGGGTAAAGAAATGGCCACAGACCTGTTGCCGCTGATCAAGGGCGCGGATGCCAAGGGCAAAGACGGCTCCACCCTTGGCCTGCTGAAAGCATTAACATGATCGGTAATTTTATCTATGCGCCGCCGGATGTGCCGCTGGAGGTTATCCATGTGGATGACGACATTCTGATTCTCAACAAACCCCATGATTTGCTGTCAGTGCCGGGGCGGCCCGTTGAGCATAAGGATTGCCTGTCGCACCGCGCGCGGGCCGCGTTTCCAACTTCGCTACAAGTTCACAGGCTCGATATGGCCACGTCCGGCCTGATGATTTTTGCCATGAACCCCGCAGCCCAGCGCCATATCGGTTTGCAGTTCGAGCGGCGCAAGGTGGACAAATCCTATCAGGCGCTGGTCTGGGGGCAGCCCGAGGATAGCGGCTCGGTTGATCTGCCGCTTATTGTCGATTGGCCAAACAGGCCGCTGCAAATGGTCGATCATGAGCGCGGTAAATCGGCCCATACTGACTGGCAAGTAATCGCGCGCGAGGCCGATTTTGCGCGGGTGCGGCTTACCCCTACAACAGGGCGCAGCCATCAGTTACGGGTGCATATGCTGGCGATTGGCCATGTTATACTGGGCGATCGGTTTTATGCCAAAGATGCAGCACTGGCAGCGCGAGACCGGCTTTGCCTGCATGCGGAAATGCTGGAAATCCACCATCCTAGTGATGGGCGGCGGGTCAGGTTCGAGGCCGCTTGCCCGTTTTGACTATTGCGCAATAATCGTCAGCGGCAGCGATTGCAGCGCCCGCATGGATTGCCCCGACACATAGCGAATTTCAAACGCACCTGCGGTATCGGGCAGCATCAATTCCAGCGGATTACCCTTGCGGGTATATTGATAGGCACCCAGCGCATTTTGCGGGGCATCCACCGGCACAATTGTCAGAAAATCGTTTTTGTTTGACGGGCCGGTCCAGATTACCGCTAGATTGGTGCCGGCAACCCCCACGGGCCATGCATCAATGGTGATATCTGGCGCTGTCAGCGTAACCGGCTGGCTGGCAAGGGTGCGATAGGATTGGCCCGACAAATAGCGCACCTCGTATTGGCCCGGAATATCCGGGGTTAAAACTGACAGATCCGCACCGCGACGGGTAAAGACAAAATTGCCGAACTCGCCTTCGGGGGTGTCAGCGGTGACAACGGTGATAAGATCATTCTGGTGATCCGGTCCGCTCCATGTCACGGCGATTTCGGCCCCTGCGACAGTTTCGGCCACAGTTTCAAGGCTGGATTCCGGTTCGGTCAACACCATGGCAACCCGCGCCAAAGTTTCGCGGGTTTCGCCTGAAACATAGCGGATTTCATAGTCGCCAGCCGCGTCTTTGGTGATCAGATCCAGCGGAGAGCCGTTGCGGGTATAGGTATAATTGCCAAATTCGCCCTCGGCGGCATCAACCGGCACGATGGTGATATAATCATCGTCAAAATCGGGGCCATCCCATTCAACACTGATTATACCGCCTGCCACGGCTTGGGGATTGGTCAACAGGGTTACAGGCGGGGCCACAAGGGCTATGGGCAATATTGCCAGCACCTCGGCAGTGGCACCGGAAATATAGCGCAGCTCGTATTCTCCAATAGAGTTTTCGGAAATCACCCCGACCCCGGAGCCTTCGCGGGTATAGGAAAAATTGCCCAACACATCATCGGCAGTGTCAATCGGCACAAGGGTTATGATGTCGTCAGCGGTATGTGGCCCCAGCCAGCTAACCATAACAACGCTTCCGGCAATGGCGGTTTCGTCGGCTGCCATGATGGTGGGTTCGCGGTTGATGCTGACGGGTGCGCGCGCAAGGGTCAGCCCCGATTGTCCGGTCATATAGCGAATTTCAAATTCACCGGTGGTGTCAGGCAATTCAACGGTGACCGGGCTGCCTTGGCGGGCAAAATAAAAGCTGTCGCTGGCGCCTTCGGCGGCGTTTTGCGGCACAATGGTTAAATAGTCATTCTGGTTGTTCGGCCCTTGCCAAATAACGGTAATCAAGGCCCCCGGGGTTGATTCTGCGGGGGCTTCAATTGTAACCACCGGCGCGGTCAGGGTTAGGGTTTCGCTGGCAATCACCGCCAGATTTTCGCCCAGCACATACCTGATTTCATAGGTTCCGGGAATATCGGGTGTGGTGATTTTAAGTTGATCACCATCAGCCGTCAGACCGAAATTATTGATGATATTGCTATCGGCACTTTCGGGCACGATGGTCACCGTATCGCCATTTTTATCGGGGCCGGTCCAACCGATTGTGATGTCAGATCCTGCAACCGCTTCGGCTTGGGCAATAATTGATGCAGCAAAGGCAATGGAAATTCCAGCAGTTTCCAGCGTTTCACCAGCGCCGTTTTGATACAGGATTTCAAACCTCCCGGCGGTTTCGGGTGCGGTGAATTCAGCAATTTTAGCATCTGTGGCGTTGATTGTGGCAATCACATCCCTGTCGGTGGTCTGGAAAACCAACTGGTCGCCATCAAAAACCGGCCCGTCCCATGTTATCGAAAAACCGCTTTGGGTTCGGATGTCATCGGGAATCGTAAAGCTGATTTTGATATCGCCAATAACCATTATATCGGTTGCCAGAACCTCGCCTGTGGTGGGCGAAATATAGCGGATTTCATAGATGCCTTGTGTATCGGGTGCGGTCAGAATAGCAGGGTTTCCGGCACTGGTGCGGGCATAAGCGGAAAACCGTGTCATAGCGTCATCAGGTGCGGCAATGGCGATATAATCGCCGGAATTACTGGGGCCATCCCAGATGACCTCGATCGGTTCGCCCGGTTGCCTGTTGTTGGGCGCATCAACCGTAACCCCGTTATCAAAGCTGGCAGGGGTGGCTTGCGAAACCGTTGGTTCAGGGGATTCGATGATTTCAACCCCGGAATCCGCGCTTGCGAATACCAGATCAAAAACCGCATCTTCCGCACCGTCAAATTCAAATTCCAGCGTGGTGATTTGATCGCCCAGCCGCGCGGTGGCACGATAGCTGTCAGCCTGATATTCCAAACTGACCGAGCTGGCGATTTCATCCCGTAACCACATTTCCTGATCAGACAAGTTGAAAATCGACCATTCAATGGCGCGGTCATCAATCACATTGCCATCCCCGTCAACCGCGCGCAAAACCAGTTGTGCTGCTGGCATGGGCATGGCCATAAATTCCAGGGCCGAGCTAAGCTCGTCAGCGGTATCAGCGGTCAGGTAAACCCCGCCGGTATTTTCAGCCAGACAGCTTATCTGGCTTTGGTCGGCAATTTCCGAAACCCCGAACCCGATCACATGGGTGGTGAAATCAAGGCCCGATGCTTCCAATGCGCTGGCCAGCGCACAAGGGTCTGCGTCGCAGCTTTCCAAACCATCGGTCAGCACAATAATGCGCGCCGAACGGTTGGTGGAATCCAGCGTTTGCGCCGCCAGTTCAACTGCTGCGGTCAGCGGCGTGCGGCCCCTTGGTTGCAACCGGTTAACCGCCGCTGAAAAAGCCGCGCTATCCAGCGGGGCCACGGGCAAAAGCACTTCGATATCGCCACAATCGCTGGTGCGGCGATGGCCATAGGCAATCAGGCCAAAATCTGATTCGGTGTTCAGGTCACCGGTCAAATCACCAATCACACCCCGGGCAATCTCCATTTTGGAAACCCCGTCGATCTGCCCCCACATCGAATTTGATGCATCGATAATCACCATTGTGTCAGGCGCATCCATAACCTGCGCGCGCAGGCTGCCCGTCAATGACAGCATTAAAATCATAGCCCCTGAAATTGGTTTCAGCATGGATGAATTACTCCGGGTCGATGGAATCAATTAACTAAAACGTATTTGTGGCATGTTTTTCACGGAGTTACCAATAAACAATTCGGTGCGGCTGGCAAAAACAGGCCTAGGCCTGAAACGCCGCGCTTGCTCAATAAAAGCCGGTAACCTAAACAGGCTAAAACCAGATACCGGAGCCTCGATTTGCCTTTTGTCAAAATTTTCTCAACCGCTGCGATTGTATTTATTCTTGACCGGATCACCAAATACTGGGTGGTCGAATGGATGAACCTGCGGGATGTCTATGCGATTGATGTTTTTCCGCCCTATCTTAATTTGCGTATGGCGTGGAATGACGGCATTAATTTTGGCCTGTTCGGCTCGGGCGGCGAATCCACCCGCTGGATACTAATCACCATTGCGCTGGCGATTTCGCTGGTGGTGGTGTTCTGGGCCCGCAATGCCAAAGGCTGGAAAGCTCCGGTTTCGGCGGGCTTGGTTGTGGGTGGTGCGCTGGGTAATGTTTTTGACCGCTTTATTTACGGTGCGGTTGCCGATTTTCTGAATATGTCCTGTTGCGGCTTTCGAAACCCGTTTTCCTTTAACATCGCCGACGCCACCATTTTTCTGGGGCTTTTCGGCTTGATCCTGTTTTTGGATGATAAAAAGAAATCCTGAAGCGTTCACAACTGCGTATCATCGCTTGTTTGATGGTGGTTTCGCGGTATCTTTATATATCAAGTATAATTACCGGAGACCTGCATTGGGCCATTTGCTGAAACTTACCACAATCGCATTATTATTCATGGTCAGCCCGCTGGCGGCCCAACAGGTGCCGATTACTACCTATACGCTGGATAACGGTATGGAGATCGTGGTGATAGAGGATAACCGCGCCCCTACCGTCACCCATATGGTCTGGTATCGGGTCGGGGCTGCGGATGAACCGGTGGGGAAATCCGGCATTGCCCATTTTCTGGAACATTTGCTGTTCAAGGGCACCAAAGCCTTTCCCGACGGCACTTTCCAGCAAATTATCGAGGCCAATGGCGGCAATGACAATGCTTTTACCTCGCAAGATTATACCGCCTATTTCCAGCATATCGCGGTTGATCGACTGCCGCTGATGATGGAAATGGAATCCGACCGGATGCGCGGGCTTATTCTGGATGATGCCGCCATGCTGACCGAACGGGATGTGGTGCTGGAAGAACGGGCGCTACGCGTTGAGAGCGACCCCGGCGCGCTATTTACCGAACAGCGCAATGCGGCATTGTTTCTAAATCACCCCTACGGCACACCGGTCATTGGCTGGAAACACGAGGTTGCAGCGCTAACTCTGCAAGATGCGCTGGATTTTTACGAACTATATTATGCGCCCAATAATGCCATATTGGTGGTTGCAGGCGATGTTGTGCCAGCCGAGGTATACGCGCTGGCCAAACAATATTACGGGCCAATCGCGGCATCCGCTGGTATCGCGGTGCGCATCCGCCCGCAGGAACCACCCCATACCGCGCCAAGGCGCATGGTTTACCGTGATGATCGGGTCGCCAACCCTTATGTGATCCGCACCTATCTGGCCCCGAACCGCCAAACCGGCAATCAACAACAAGCCGCCGCGCTGGCTTTGCTGGCGGATTTGCTGGGCGGCAGCGGTATTTCATCGCTGATGGGGCGGCGTTTGCAACTGGATGAGGGCATCGCGCTGGCCACCGGTGCATTTTACAACAGCCGCTCTTATGACCCTGACAGTTTCGGAATTTATGTGGTGCCAAAACCCGATATTACGCTGGAACAGGCCGAGGCCCGTATGGATGCTACCCTTGAATATCTGCTGGAAAACGGGGTTGAACCGGAACGGCTGGCGCGCAGCAAACGCCAGATGCTGGCCAGCCAGATTTATGCAATGGACAGCCAGAGCGGGCTGGCGCGCCGTTACGGTGCGGCACTGACATCAGGCCTGACCCTTGCGGATGTCCAGGCATGGCCCGAGGTGCTGCAAGCGGTCACGGCGCAGGATATTCTGCTTGCCGCACAGCAATTATTTGACATCAATGCCTCGGTCACCGGGTATTTGACCGGACCGGAGGCCGCGCAATGAAACCTTTTATAACCTTTGTCCTTTGGGCATTTTTTGCCAGCGGGCTGGCTGCTGAAACCAAAATCACCGAGGTTACCTCAGCCGGTGGCATCACCGCATGGTTTGTCGAGGAGCAAAGCATTCCGATTGTGTCGATCTCGCTAAGCTTTCAGGGTGGTGCGTCGCTGGACCCGATTGAAAAACAAGGGGCGACCAACCTGATGATGGGCCTGCTGGAAGAAGGCGCGGGCGCGCTGGATGCCTCGGGATTTCTTGAGGCCAGTGATGATCTGGGCGCGCGATTCAGTTTCAGGGCAGGGCGCGACAGCGTTAATATCAGCGCCTCGATGTTGAAAAGCGATCTGGCGGAGAGCGTGGCCCTGTTGCGGTTGGCGCTGGTATCGCCAAATTTTGATGAAATAGCGTTTGAACGGGTGCGCGGGCAGGTCAATTCCAGCATTCGTTCCAGTGAAACCGACCCGAATTCGCTGGCGGGCATGGCGTTTAACCAACTGGTTTACGGCGACCACCCTTATGGGCGTGATCGTGACGGCACATTGGAAACCGTGGCGGCGCTAACACCGGATGACATGCGCGTTGCCCATCAACGCAGCCTGACCAAAGACCGGCTGGTGATTGGCGTGGTTGGGGCAATCACCCCCAACGAGTTGGGCCTGTTGCTGGATGATCTGCTGGCGGACCTGCCCGATACCAGCATTGGCGAGGTGCCTGATTATACGGTTGCAACCACGGCGGGGGTGACAGTGATTGATCTGGACACGCCGCAATCGGTGGCGATTTTCGGCCATCGGGGCTTGGCGCGCGATGATCCGGATTTTCTAACCGCATTTGTGCTTAATCACATCATGGGCGGGCGGGTTTCCACCGCGCGGCTGAATGTGGAGCTGCGCGAAAAACGCGGCTTGACCTATGGTATTTCATCTTATCTGCTGCCCTATCGCCACGCCGCGACGTTTCTGGGCCAGTTTTCAAGCAATAATGACAGCATGGCAGAGGCGGTTGAATTGGTCAAAGCCGAATGGGCCAAAATGGCTGAATTTGGCATCACCCAAGCAGAACTGGACGTAGCGGTGCGCTATCTGACCGGCGCTTATCCCTTGCGTTTTGAGGGCAATGGCGCAATTGCCGGTATCATCACCGGATTACAAGTTGCCAATCTGCCGATTGATTACCCGCAAACCCGTAATGACCAGGTGCGGGCGGTAACGCTTGAGGAAATGAACCGTGTGGCGGCAAAAATATTCCTGCCCGAGGAACTGCTTTTTGTGATCGTTGGTAGGCCCGAAGGGTTATAGGAACCCTCCCGCACTTCGTTTGGGCTTGGCCTCGCTTCGCTCGGCTTTGGGTCATACAGGGTTTTAGAATCGGCTAGCCCCTGCTAGGTATAGGGGTATGAACACCCAAGCCCCCCATATGATGAGTGATCGCCAGCCGATCCGGCAGCTGGATGATGCTGCTGCCAACCGCATTGCGGCGGGCGAGGTGGTGGAGCGGCCCGCATCGGCCATCAAGGAGCTGGTGGAAAACGCGCTGGATGCAGGGGCCGTGCGGATCGAGATTTCCTATAGCGATGGTGGCAAAACCCTGATCCGCGTGCTGGATGACGGCACCGGCATTCCGGCAGACGAACTGCCGCTCGCCCTGTCGCGCCACGCGACCTCCAAAATTGACGGGTCTGACCTGCTGAACATCCATTCCTTCGGTTTTCGTGGCGAGGCCTTGCCCTCCTTGGGTGCGGTCGGGCGTTTGACCATTACCTCGCGGTTTGATGGTTCGGAAACCGCCGCCAGAATATCGGTGAATGGCGGTGAAATCAGCCCGGTGCAGCCCGCTGCATTGGCGCGGGGCACGGTGGTTGAATTGCGTGACCTGTTTCATGCCACACCCGCGCGGCTGAAATTTCTGCGTAGCGATCGCGCTGAATCCTCCGCCATTAATGATGTGGTCAAGCGGTTGGCCATGGCCGCGCCCGATGTGGGGTTTGTGCTGCGCGATGTGACTAAAACCGGCGCGGGGCGGGTGGTGTTTCGGGCTGATCCGGAAACGGGCGATTTTGCCAGCAGCCTGCGGGCGCGGTTGCGCGGTATTCTGGGGGCTGATTTCACCGATAATGCCATTGAGATCAACGCCGAGCGCGGCGGTATTTTACTGTCGGGATTTGCGGCCTTGCCGACCTATTCGCGCGGTGCGGCGGTGTCGCAATTCTTTTTTGTCAATGGCCGTCCGGTGCGCGACAAACAGTTTTACGGGGCTTTACGCGCCGCCTATTCCGATGTGTTAACCCGAGGTCGCCACCCGGCTGCGGCCTTGTTTTTATCTTGTGATCCTGAACAGGTTGATGTGAATGTCCACCCCGCCAAAGCCGAGGTGCGGTTTCGCGATCCCGCATTGCCCCGTGGGCTGATTGTTTCGGGGTTGCGCCATGCGCTGGCTGGCTCGGGGCATCGGGCATCGGGCACGGTCGGGCAGGAAACCCTGAATGCCATGCGGCCACAAGCGCCGGTTTACCAATATCAACGCAGCACGCAAAACCACCAATATGTGCCGCCACCGGTCACCACAGGCGGCTTTGCCGAGGCGGATACTTGGCAATCTGGCCGCGTTGAACCCACGCCCGAGCTTGAGCAAAATGACCCAACAGACCTGCCACTGGGCGCGGCACGGGCGCAATTGCATGAAAATTATATCATTGCTCAAACCCAAACCGGCATGATCATCGTTGATCAACACGCTGCCCATGAACGTCTGGTTTATGAGCGCCTGAAATCGCAGATGCAAAATCACGGCGTGGCGGCGCAAGTATTGCTGATCCCTGAAATTGTTGAATTATCCGCCGATGACCACAGCCGTTTGATGGAACATGTTGAGGCTTTGGCCAGCCTTGGTCTAAGCATTGACAGCTTTGGCGAACAAGCGATTTGCGTGCGCGAAACGCCGGTAATTCTGGGTGAAATCAACTGTAAAAACCTGATCTCGGATATATGTGATCAACTGTCTGATGATGGCAGCAGCGGCATTGTCAAAGAAAAGATCAACGCTATTCTTAGCAGCATGGCCTGCCATGGTTCCATCCGCTCGGGTCGCCGTATGAGCGCGCCTGAGATGAATGCTTTGTTGCGCGAAATGGAGGCAACGCCGCATTCTGGCCAGTGCAATCATGGCCGCCCAACCTATGTTGAATTGCCCCTGAGCGACATAGAACGGTTATTCGGGCGCAGTTGACCTGTAAAATTTGGACAGAGCGCGGCACCGCACCCAAAAAGTAGTTGAAAATCAATAACGAATCGGTTGGATAAGGGCAGATCTAAAATTTAAAACGACATTATTGTTCAAGTTTTTGCGGTTTTATTTCTCAAGTAATTGTGAGAACTGTGCCCAAGTAAATCGCAAAGTTTCAGGTATTTCTGCAATAATGGCTGATTTTATTGCCTTTTGGCTGCCATTTTTGAAATGTATCAAAGATTGAGGCTACCGGTTGTATTATGCGGCTAAACACTTGTTAGGAATTGAAAAGTTGGTTGTATTGTAGTAACGTGAACCTGTTCTTAGATTTAATTTGAATTTTTCTCAACCGCCATTTTGGGCGCAAACTATCAGATATTGTGGGATCGACATGCGATTTTTCAAGACCAAACGATATTTAGACGACGAAGGCGGCGCGATTTCCGCTTTTGTTTTGGTGATGTTTCTAACAATGATTGTTGGCGGCGGTATGGGCATTGATTTCATGTACCACGAATCAGAACGCGCAGAGCTGCAAGACGCATTGGACCGAGGCGTTCTCGCATCTGCCTCTTTTGATATTTCAAATTATGAAGGCAATACCGAAGCCGAAAGAACCGCCTTTATACAGGCACGTGTCGAATCTTATTTGCGAACAAATTCCCTTATGGCGCTGCGAAATCCGACGATCAACGTTGTTCCAGATGTTTCGGGGTTGTCACGCCGAATATCCGTTACCGGAACCTACGAGATTGATACGTTTTTCCTGAAGCTTGTCGGGATCGATAGCTTAACAGTTTCGGGCACATCCACGGCAGCGGCGGAAATACGTAATGTTGAAATTTCTTTGATCCTTGATAATTCGGGGTCGATGTGGGACAGAAAAATCAAAAATTTAATTAGTTCTTCAAGCAATTTTGTTGATTTGATCCTGACTCCCGAAGCTATTGATTATACGACAATATCACTAGTTCCGTTCACCTCCTCAGTGAATTTGGGGGCTGATTTTGCTTCGTATTATAATGTGAATATATGGCATGATTATTCTTATTGTATCCAGTTTGCTCAAGATAGTGAATTTAACGTAACGTCTATTTCACCTACTGATCTCTATCAACAAGAACAGAACTATCAACGTGATGGGGGCCCCCACACATCATGCCCTTCAGCAACTATTTTACCATTGTCCAATGATCCTGTTGAACTCAAAGACGCACTTTCTTCAATGGTCGCGGGGGGGTATACTGCAAGCTGGGCTGGTATGAAATGGGGCGTGGCCTTGCTTGATCCGGGAACCCAATCGGTTGTTACCGAATTGATCGCTGACAATGAGGTCGATTCAGTTTTTGCTGGTAGGCCCCAAGCTTGGGGTAGTTCCAACAGTACCAAAATTATTATACTTATGACCGATGGCAGGAACACCACTCATCTGGTCATGCGGCCTGACAGATATAACCGAATGAATACAACACCTTGGAGATCACAGGCAAACGCGGATTTTTGGGAAGGCCGGAATACACGCAAACAAGCTCTGGACCAAAACTTAACCATAACAAGTGAGGAAGGCGATTCTAGGCTGATCGATATCTGCAACGCTGCAAAAGCCGATATTCCGGGAATCGAAGGACGCCCCCGGACTATAATATACACCATCGGTTTTGAGGTAGCTGAAGGATCAAACCCTTATACACAGATGCGCAATTGTGCGTCTTCGCCAAGCAAATTCTATCATGTGGGCAACGCAGAGTTGAATTCGGCATTTACCCAGATTGCCAATTCAATCAATAGACTAAGGCTTGTTGATTGAATATGGTATATGGCGGTAAATTTCGGAAGTTCGGTAAGTATCTTAGGGCCAACCGTGGCAATGCTACAGTTGAATTTGTCCTGATTTTTCCGGTGTTGATCTGGATTGTGTTTTCAACCTTTGAACTTGGTTGGATGACAACGCGCCAGATGATGCTAGACCGAGGCGTAAGCCTGACAATCCGTGATCTGCGTCTTGGCAAAATCCCGAACCCAACCCACGAAGCATTGAAAGATTTGGTTTGTGATCGGGCCACAATATTACGCGATTGCAAGAATTCCATTTTTATGGAACTGGTGCCAATGACCCTTTCGGCTGGATTACCGCAAACCTCGACCCAGTGTATTGACCGAACCGGTCAAATTACACCGGTAGAAAATTTTACCGCGGGCCTCGAAGAAGATATTATGTTCGTGCGGGTTTGCGTTGTGGTTGACCCATTAATGCCCGGCATGGGGATTGGTGCAGGGTTAAACCAGCTAAGCGGTGGCGGGTTTGCTATGGTTGCTTACTCCGCCTTTAAGCTGGAGCCATAAAAATGATACGGAATCTTGCAGAAAGGCTTAAACATTTTCAACGCGACACCGGCGGTTCAGTTACCGTTGAATTCGTCATCTGGTTTCCGGTTTTAATGTTCTGGCTGCTTGGTACGATCGTATTTTTTGATGCCTTTAAGGCACGCGGTAACATAAGTGCCGCCAACGCGACCGTCGCTGATATCATTTCACGCAACAGCGAAATCTCGGATGATTATGTTACCCTGCTTTATAATCTACAAACGGCAATGCTGCCTAGAACATCCGGAAATGGCCTGCGCATCAGCAGCATACATTTCAGCGTTGATCCCACGGTCCCGAGCGATCCCGGTTCCTATTCTGTTGACTGGTCTGCAATTGCAGGTGCCGCGACAATAGAATTGGTTGATGCAGATATTGACTTTGCTTCCTTGCCCAATATGTATGATGGTGAAACCATTCTGTTCATTGAATCCTCGGTTCCTTTTGTGCCGCTGACCACATATCTCGGGGTTACGTTCCGAACTTTGCGCAATGAAATTGCCATAAGTCCACGCTATGATTCGCGTGTTGTCTGGGTTAACTAATCTTTGACAGGCCACATTCCTGAACGGGTGGCCAGATTAATTCCGGATATGCCATGCCAGATAAACCCCTCGCCGATCATCCCCTGCGCTACCAGCTTGCCAATGAGCTGCACGCAAGACCTTTTCCAGAGCTAACCGCGCCCTGCCGCGCTGCCTATCTGGCGATCAAACAGCCTTCAAATGCTGCCAAGCGGGACCGGAAAGCGGACCGCGCCCATCTAATTGCGCTGCTTGATCTGTTTGGCGCACCGCACCCTGCGCCCGATGCCAGCCATTATTCCGGCGCGCTGGGCAACAGCCACCTGAAATGGGAGATGCATTCGGAATTTGTCAGCTATACCCTGTTTGCCAACGGGGTTGCGGATGTTCCGTTTGATGGTTCTGCATTTTTGCTATTTCCAAAAAAATGGCTGGCCGATGCCCCGGGGGTGGTGCTTAGCTCTGTGCTGATCCGCATGGAAACGGCCGATTTTCAAAAAATGCCACCCGAGGAGATTAACGCCAAAATCAGCCCGTGGTTTGTGCAAGAAAGCATGGCCGCGTCTTTGGTGGTGGATGCCGAGGCGGTTGTTGCCAGTGATTTCCGCATAGATCCGATGGGCAATGTCCGGTTTGCCATTATCGCCAATGCCGGAATATCACCGCGCCGTCTGGGCCGTATTGCCCAGCGATTGCTGGAGGTCGAAACCTATAAAAGCGCCTCTATGCTGGCATTTCCGATGTCGCGACAGGTTGCAATAACCCTTAGCAGGCTTGAGGAAGATCTGGAAACCGTGTTTCAGCGCATGAACACCGACGAGGCGGCTGACGCAGATACATTGGGAAATCTGCTACGCCTTTCTGCCGAGATCGAAAACCTTTCCGCCAGCACCGCCTTTCGCTTTGGCGCTGCCAAGGCCTATTCCAAAATCGTGGCGCAACGCATTGCGGTGCTGCGCGAAAAACGCTTTGAGGGACGGCAATTGCTGGCCGAATTCATGATGCGCCGCTATGACCCCGCGATGCGCACCTGCATTTCCACCCAAATGCGCCTGCGTGATCTGTCCACAAGGGCCGAGCGTGCCGCCAACCTGTTACGAACCCGCGTTGATGTGCTGACTGCCCAGCAAAATAATCAGGTTCTGGCCCGCATGGATGACCGCGCTGCATTGCAATTGCGATTACAAGAAACCGTAGAGGGGCTTTCCGTGGTGGCGATCAGCTATTATGCGGTTTCCTTGCTGGGATATTTCCTAACACCGCTGGCCGCGCCGTTGGGGTTGCAGAAATACCATATCATTGCCGCTGTCACCTTACCGGTTGTGCTGTTGGTCTGGTGGTTGGCCAAACGAGTGCGCAAAAAACTGAAATAGATCGGGCTTGAAAGCTGGCCATGGGCCGTTTATAGCCCAACCAGCCGGATGGTCCGGCAAGAAGTCACCGCTGACCTTCTATAAAAATACGGGATAAAATTATGACACGTGGATTAATCGCTGGCATTGCTGCCATGGCAGCAATTGTTGTTGCCTCAAATATTCTGGT
>JAKITE010000042.1 GCA_021648225.1 Paracoccaceae bacterium | reverse complement strand
CGTAATTTTTCGGAACGCCGGCGCAGGAATTCAAGGGTGGTTAGCAGCACAATCGAAATGGCAACCATCAGCGTGGCAACTGCCAGAATGGTTGGTGAAATTTGCTCTCGCATGCCGATAAACATTTGCCATGGCAGGGTTTTCTGGGCAGCAGAACCCACAAATAAAACCACAACAACTTCGTCAAACGAGGTGATGAACGCAAACAGCCCGCCCGAAACAACCCCCGGCAGGATCAGCGGCATTTGAATTTTGAAAAATGTGCGTATCGGTCCGGCACCCAGATTGGCCGCCGCCCGGGTTAACGAGCGGTCAAACCCGACCAGCGTTGCGGTAACCGTGATAATCACAAACGGAATGCCCAGCACCGCATGGGCCAATACAACGCCGGCATAGGTGCCTTGCAACCCAATGCGGGAATAGAAAAAATACATGCCGGCTGCTGAGATAATCAATGGAACGATCATTGGCGAAATCAGTATCGCCATAATCACGCCGCGAAACGGCACATGGCTTTGACTTAGGCCAACCGCTGCCAAGGTGCCAAAGGTTACCGAAATTAATGTGGCAACCGGCGCGATCTGAAACGAATTTTTCAATGCGTTTTGCCAATCGGAATTACTGAAAAAATCTTGATAATGCTTAAGCGAATACCCCTCCGGGTCCAGCGCCAGCATTTTTGGTGTAAAGGTAAAGAAATCCTGTGCGTTAAACGACAAAGGAATGATGATGATGATCGGGAAGATCAGAAAAAAGAAGATCAATGCCGCGATAAACAAAAACGTATAATGCCAGATTTTCTGGCCCAGCGTTGTATATGGTGGAAGCTTGCTCATATTCTACCCCAGTTTCACGTTATCAATGCCGACAATCTTGTCATAAAGCGCATAAAGCACCAGAACCAATACCAGCAATATTGCGCCAAGCGCCGCCCCCAGACCCCAATTCAACGAGCTGGAAATGTGGTATGCAATCAGGTTGGAAATAAACGTCCCCGAGGTGCCCCCCACCAGTGCTGGCGTGATGTAATAGCCAATCGCCAGAATAAACACCAAAATCGCCCCGGCGCCAATGCCCGGAACCGATTGCGGGAAATACACCCGCCAAAACGCGGTCCAGTTGGTGGCACCCAGGCTTTTGGCGGCACGCACATAAGAAATCGGGATGGTTTTCATCACCGAATAAAGCGGTAAAATCATAAAGGGCAGCAAAATATGGGTCATGGCAATAATGGTGCCGGTGGCGTTATTAATAAGCTGCAACCGGTTTTCATCAGCAATAATCCCCAGCCAGACCAAGGTATCATTGATCACCCCTTGTTGCTGAAGCAGCACTTTCCACGCCGAGGTGCGCACCAAAAGCGAGGTCCAGAACGGCAGCAAAACAAGGATCATCAGCATATTCGATGTGCGCACCTTCAGGTTTGCCAGCAAAAATGCAATCGGATATCCCAGCAAAAAGCATGCAAATGTAATGGTAACACTTAGTAAAATGGTCCGCCAAAACAACTTGACGTAAATCCGCTCAAGCTCTGGCCGTTTTTCTATGCCGGTTGGTCCCAATTGCAAATCAACTGCATTCAGAAAATAACCGGCGGTATAGCGTGATGAATTGGCCTGTATGGTTGACCAGACTTCAGGGTCACCCCAGTCTTCTTCGATGTCGATGAATTGCTGTGTGAATGGCGCATCCATATCCAGTTTCTTGACCGAACGGCCGGTTTTGCGAAACAGCGAAGACATGCCGGATAATTCGTAATTCAACCGGGAACCAAGCTGGGTATGTTTTTTGTCGGCAACGGCGATTCTCAGGTCTTCGGCAAGGGCTGCAAAAACCGCCTCTTCGGGCATTTGTCCGCTGGAGGCATCCCATTCATCCAGCGCAACAACCGTGCGCGGCAGGGTGTTTGACACAATATCGTTTTCGACCGAACGAAAAAGCATGTCGCCAATAGGGGCAATAAATGCCACCAGCACAAATAACAGCAAAGGCGCGATCAGCAATAAAGCACGGGTTTTCTGGCGGCGCAAAGCGCGGTTCAAGCTGGCCTTTAGCGGGCGGCCATCAGCGGCCAGAACGGGGCTTGAATCGGACATCGGGTCTCCAATCGGAAAAATATGCGGGGCCGCTGACCGGCCCCGCAAAAATTGACTTAGTTAAGCAACCATGCCTGAAATTTTGCATTCAGATCATCGCGGTAATCAGCCCACCAGAAATAGTTGTTTACGAAAGTATTTTCCGCATTATTCGGGTCGGTTGGCATATGGGGCGCCATTTCGATACCAAGCGTTGCATGCAGACCAACCAGCGGTGCCGAAGAAGCACGTGCCGGGCCGTATGAGATATACTTGGCTTGGTCAGCAAGGCGCTGGGTGTCGGTGGCAAAATACACGTAATCCAGTGCGGCTTGCTTGCGCTCGTCGCTTATATTTTCCGGAATGATCCAGCCATCGATGTCCAGCATCTGCCAGTCCCATGCCATGGCAACAGGTTGGCCCTGTTCGGCAATCATTGCAAACAGGCGACCGTTAAAGGCCGATGCCATGAACACTTCACCATCCGCAAGCAATTGCACCGGTTCAGCCGAAGCAGACCACCAGATGGTTTGGTCTTTGATGGTATCCAGTTTGGCAAATGCCTGTGCCTGGCCAGCGTCGGTTTCCAGCATGTCATAGACGTCTTCATAGGCTACGCCGTCACACAAAAGCGCCCATTCCATATTGGCAACCGGGTTTTTGTTTAACGAGCGTTTGCCCGGATAGGTTTCCAGATCAAAAACATCACATGCGCCGGTTGGCGGGGGTGTGCCTTCGGGCACCATATCGGTGCGATAGCCGAATGTGGTTGAAAAAACGATCTGCGGAATAAAGCATTCCGAAACCAGCAGGGCACCAAAATCATCGGTGGCTGATGTGCCGTCCGGCGCCGGTGCCAGTTGGGTGTCAGCGTCGATTTCCATTGCCAGACCTTCGTCACAAAGACGAATGGCGTCGGCGGCTTCGACATCGACAACATCCCATGTTGTGTTGCCGGCTTCGGCCATTGCGCGCAGTTTTGCCACGGCCTCGGGCGAGGATTCGTCATTGATGATGTTTACGCCGGGATTTGCCGCCATATACGGGTCATGATAGGCATTTTGCTGGCTGGCGGAATAGGCCCCGCCCCAGGAAATGATGGTCAGGTCTTGTGCTGCCACCGCACCGGCCGAAAGCGCCGCAGCGCCCGCCCCGATTACAAGGTTTTTAAGTTTCATTATAGTCTCCCTTAATGGTTGCCCGTGTTTGAAAACATGCGGTTTGGGCAAACCTGCATATTGTTATTGGTCCGCGCGCCTATGGATCCAGCGCGCGGCAATCTTCGCTTTGCCAACTGATGGGGGTGGTTTCCCCGACCATCAGGTGTTTCTGGTTGGCCCCGTTGGGGATTTTGACGATAAACTGGTCATTGCCCGAAACCACCAACCGGCAGCGGATATGGTCGCCCAGATAGATCAGCTCCATAACTTTGGCTTCGGTTTTATTGGGGCCTTGGTCATTGATTGAAACCCGTTCAGGGCGCAGCGACAGCGTTGTTGCATCGCCAACCCCGCCACAATTAACCGCCAATGCCTGCACCTTTAGGCCGCCCTCGACATCCACCGAAACCAGATCACCGTTTTTGGCGGTAATCACCCCGTTCAGGGTGTTATTCTCGCCGATAAACTGGGCCACAAACGAATTTTCGGGGCGTTCATACAGATCATCGGGCGCGGCCAGCTGTTGAATGCGGCCATCCTCGAACACTGCAACCCGGTCCGACATTGTCAGGGCTTCGGATTGGTCATGGGTTACATAAACCACGGTAATGCCAAGGCTTTCGTGTAGATGTTTGATTTCATATTGCATATGTTCGCGCAATTGTTTGTCAAGCGCGCCAAGCGGTTCATCCATCAATACCAGCTCGGGTTTGAACACCAAAGCCCGCGCCAAAGCGATACGCTGTTGCTGCCCGCCCGAAAGCTGGGCCGGGCGACGATCGGCAAAATCACCCATTTGCACCATATCCAGTGCAGCACGAACCATGTCTTCACGTTCGGATTTGCCGATTTTGCGAACCTCCAGCGGAAAGCTGAGGTTTTCCCCGACCGACATATGCGGAAACAGGGCATAGTTTTGAAATACCATGCCAATGCCGCGTTTATGGGGCGGGATATTGTTGATAGGTCGCCCATCCAGCAAAATATCGCCATGGGTGGCGGTTTCAAACCCTGCCAGCATCATCAGACAGGTGGTTTTGCCAGAACCCGAAGGCCCGAGCATGGTTAGAAACTCACCTTTGCCAATCGCCAGATTAAGGTCTTTAACCACCAGAATCTCGCCGTCATAGCTTTTTTGCACCCGTTCAAAAGCAACGAATGCATCGGACGAATTACTAATCGTCAAATCATTTCTCCCTATCGAGATGCGCGGATTTTCCCGCGTCAATTTCCGGTCAGGCTAAACGTATAGTATTATTGAAATCAAGGCCTTTATCACCCCTGTTCCTGTGCGGCGCTTTCCTTTAAAATATATTCCAGAAAATTGCGGGTCAGTAAAGACAGGCGTTTACCTTGGTAATGGGCCGCATACCAGCGCCGCACCAGCGGAAACCCCTGCACATCCAGAATGGTAATGCGGTTTGAAACTAGCTCCAGATCAAGGTTTCGCCGTGACAGAACCGAAATGCCCAAACCAGCCATAACCCCTTGTTTGATGGCCTCGGCATTGCCCAGCTCCATATAGGGTATCAGTTTCAGGTCGGATTGCGCCAACAGCTGATCAACCGCGCGCCGTGTGCCCGACCCCGGTTCGCGGACCAGAAACCGTTCTTTGACCAATTGTTCCAGCGGGATGTTTTTCTTGCCGCGCAACGGATGATCGGGGCGGGCAATTACCACCACTTCGTTATTGATAAACGGATAGGCCTTGACCGGCATGTTATCCGGCACCTTGCCCATGATCAGCAAATCATCCTGATTGGTGCGCAGCCGTTCAATCGCGTCATTGCGGTTGCTGATGGTTAGATGCGGGGTGACCAGCGGGTGATTCTCGATAAATTTACCCATATAATGCGGCATGAAATACGCGGCAGTAGTAATGACCGAGACCTTTAGTTCGCCTTGCAACACGCCTTTCAGGTCATCGGCCAAATCGCCAAGCGCGGCCAGCCGCTGTAAAATTTCCTGAACATTGGCGTAAACCTGTCGGCCAATCGAGGTGGCGCTGGTTGTGCGGCCGGTTTGCTCCAGCAGTTCCAGCCCTAATATATCGGATAGTTTGCTGATTTGCATCGAAACGGTCGGCTGGGTCAGGTGCAATTCATTTGCCGCGCGGGTGTATCCGCCCAGACGCACCACCGATTCAAATATCTGCATTTGGCGCAGGGTGATGTTGGGCAGGTTTTGCCGAACCGTATCACTGTAATTATTTTGCATAGGTGTTCTCTATAGGTCCAATAGAAACTTTCGATTTTTGTTTATACTTACATTCCCTTAACAATTCAACATGCGGTTCTGCCGCGACTCAATTAATAAAGGAATGCTGGAATGGCAAAATCATATCAGGCGGGGGTTCAGGACTACCGCGAAACCTATTGGGATCCGAATTACACGCCAAAAGACAGCGATGTTCTGGCCTGTTTCAAAATCACCCCGCAACCGGGCCTGCCGCGCGAAGAAGTTGCCGCAGCGGTGGCGGCTGAATCCTCGACCGGCACATGGACCACGGTCTGGACCGATCTGTTGACCGACATGGATTATTACCGTGGCCGCGCCTATGCGATCGAGGACGTGCCGGGCGATGATGAAAGCTATTATGCTTTTGTGGCTTATCCGATGGGCCTGTTTGAAGAAGGCTCGGTTGTTAACGTGTTTACCTCGTTGGTTGGCAACGTGTTTGGCTTTAAGGCCCTGCGCGGGTTGCGGTTGGAAGACGTGCGCTTTCCGCTTTGGTTTGTTGCCGGTAACCCCGGCCCGCCCCATGGCATTCAGGTAGAGCGCGACAAGCTGAACAAATATGGCCGCCCGCTGCTGGGTTGCACGATTAAGCCAAAACTTGGCCTTTCCGCCAAAAATTATGGCCGTGCCTGCTATGAAGCCCTGCGCGGCGGGCTGGATTTCACCAAAGATGATGAAAACGTCAATTCCCAGCCGTTCATGCGCTGGCGTGACCGGTTTGAATTTGTGCAAGAAGCCACCGAAAAGGCGCAGTTGGAAACCGGCGAGATCAAGGGCCATTACCTGAACGTAACTGCGCCTGATGTTGAAGAAATGTATAAACGTGCAGAATTCGCCAAGGAAATCGGCGCGCCGATCATCATGAGCGACTATCTGACCATGGGGTGGGCTGCACAGCAAAGCCTGTCAAAATGGTGCCGCGATAACGGCATGTTGTTGCATGTTCACCGCGCCATGCACGGCGTGATTGACCGTCACCCCAAACACGGCATCAATTTCCGCGTATTAACCAAAATGCTGCGCCTGCTGGGCGGCGACCATCTGCATTCCGGCACAGTGGTCGGTAAGCTGGAAGGCGACCGCGCGGCCACGCTTGGCTGGGTGGATCTGATGCGGGACAAATACATCAAAGAGGACCGTTCGCGCGGGATATTCTTTGATCAGGATTGGGGACAGATGCCGGGTGTTATGCCGGTTGCCTCGGGTGGGATCCATGTTTGGCACATGCCGGCATTGCTGAGCATTTTTGGCGATGATGCCTGTTTCCAGTTTGGTGGCGGCACATTGGGCCACCCTTGGGGCAACGCCGCTGGCGCAGCCGCAAACCGCGTATCATTGGAGGCATGCGTCAAGGCGCGCAACGAGGGCCGTGATCTGGAAAAAGAAGGCAAAGATATTCTTGTCGCGGCAGCCAAACACAGCCCCGAATTGAAAATCGCCATGGAAACATGGAAAGAAATCAAATTCGAATTTGACACTGTGGACAAGCTCGACGTGGAACACAAATGATCACCCTGACTTTAATAAAAGGAATAAAATCATGAGCGATGTAATGGACTACAGCTCTCGTCTGTCCGACCCGAACAGCCGCAAAATGGAAACGTTTTCGTATATTCCAACGCTAACCGCCGATGAATTGCGGATGCAGCTGCAATATATTGTCGACCAAGGCTGGAACCCCGCGATTGAACATTCGGAACCGGAAAATGCCCGGTCGAATTACTGGTATATGTGGAAATTGCCGATGTTTGGCGAAACCGATATTGATGCCATTCTGGCAGAAATAGAGCTTTGCCATAAATCAAACCCTGACAACCATGTTCGGGTGATTGGCTATGACAATATCAAACAATCCCAAGGCACCGCATTTATCGTGCATCGGGCTGAAATCAAGGTTTAACCCTCCAGTCAAAACCGGCAGGGGCGTATTTTTCGGCCCTGCCACCCCAAAAATGTCATCCCAAACGGGCCTTCACAAGCGAGCGTTCAGCCATGAGCAATGCAAACCCATCCGAATATCTGATCAAAACCGAACCCTATTATCACGCTGTCAGCGATGAAATCACGCGGTATCAGGCCGCATATGATGTGCGCATGCCGGTGATGCTCAAAGGCCCTACGGGGTGTGGCAAATCGCGGTTTGTCGAATATATGGCGTGGAAATTGCAAAAACCGCTGATCACCGTGGCCTGCAACGAAGACATGACCGCATCTGATCTGGTTGGCCGGTTTTTGCTGGATGCCAACGGCACCAAATGGCAAGACGGCCCGCTGACCACCGCCGCGCGCATCGGCGCAATCTGTTATCTGGACGAAGTGGTCGAGGCCCGTCAGGACACCACCGTGGTGATCCACCCCCTGACAGACCACCGCCGCCAGTTGCCGTTGGAAAAAAAGGGCGAACTGGTCGAGGCGCACCCGGATTTCCAGATCGTGATTTCGTATAATCCCGGCTATCAGTCGATGATGAAAGACCTGAAACAATCCACCAAACAGCGTTTTGGCGCCATGTCGTTTGATTATCCCGATTCCGCCATCGAGGCCAAAATTGTCGCCCATGAATCCAGTATTGATATGGCCATTGCCGAGCGTCTGGTGCAGGTGGCGCAAAGCTCGCGGAACCTCAAAGGTCACGGGCTGGATGAAGGCATGTCAACACGGCTGTTGATTTATGCAGCGCAGCTGATTGTCAAAGGCATTGCGCCGGTGGCGGCCTGCCAGATGGCATTGGTCGAACCCATTACCGACGACCCCGATATGCGCGACACGCTGGGCGCGGCAGTTGCCACGTTTTTTGCCTAAGGCGCAAAAAACCTGTCCGCAAGGCTGGCCAATTGTGAGGGAGTTATCATGAGTGTTACCCTAGAGGATTACCGCGAAGAACTGCTGAAAATGGCTCCGGCGCTGGCCGATACGCTTGACGCGACATTCCACGAGGCGGCGCGCAATATGTCGGCGCAAGGGCTGAAAGATTATCTTGACGGGGCGCGCGGGCTGGTCAATCTTGGCAAAACCCCTGATCTGCTGGTGACCTATCTGGCAGAGATGCCGCAGGTTGTTAAAGAATGCGGCGAGGATATCATTCGCGATTGTGTTGCGGGCGTTCTGCTACTTTCCTCCATGACCTCGGGCGCGGTGCTGGAACGCATGGTCGCAACCCTGCCTGCCGTGGCGCGCCGATTGGGCGACCCGGAATTGTTACGCCTGTATCTGCAATTGCTGCACCGGCTGGCAGCCCGCGCCCCGCGCGGTTTGCGCCCGATGTTCGGGGTGATAGACAAGCTGCTGACCCGCCTGACCTTAACCGGACTGCGCCGCTGGGTGGATTTTGGCGCGGATGTTTACCGGCGCGATTTTGTGCGCCAAGCCGCCTATTTTGGCCTGGAATCCGAGGATTCCAAAGCGGTTTTGAAACAGGAACGCCGTGGCACGCTGTTTATCAGCAACCAGCGCAAGTTGAATTATTACCTGCGTGCCTTTTGGGGGCGGGCGTTTTTTCTGCGCCCAAGTGCGGCTGACCATCTGGGATTTCGCCCGTTTATCGAAGACGGGGCCATGCATCTGCCCGACGCGGTGGATGATATTGGCGATGTTGCGGGGCTAGATTTATATCGGGCCATGTGCGCCCATATGGCGGCCCATATTGCCTATACCAAAATGCCTCAGGCCGCCGAGGCGCTGGCACCGGCCCAGCGGTTTTTTATCGGTTTTATAGATGACGCACGGGTGGAATATGCCGCCATCCGCAATTTCCCCGGGTTGCGGAACCTGTGGAAATCATTGATGTTGCTGCCCAATTCTGAAACATACGAACATGAAACCATGCCCTTGCTGGAAAAAACCGCACTGGCATTGCTGGACCCGTCACAAACCACCGGTGATGTTGAAATTGACGATCTGGTATCGCGGTTCCACGAATTTATCGAGGCTGAACACGAGGCTGGCAAAATCACATGGGATCTGGGAACAGAGCTGTTTACCCTGCTTTCCCATCGCCGCGCCATGCCATCGCTGCGCATTCTGGAAAGCCTGCGCATTCCGTATCGCGATGACAACCGGTTTGTCTGGGCGCTGGAGGATTTCAACTGGGATAACCCCGACAGCTATGCCGCCAGCCAGCAACAGGTGCGCCGTTATGTCAATGTTATGGAAATGGTCAACGAGGTAGAGGTCGAAAACGCCGGCGATGACGCACAGGAAATCTGGGTGATGGGCACCGAGCTGTTTCCATACGAGGACGAGGGCGTTTCCTATAATGAAATGGAGGGCAAAGAACCCATTTCAGACCCGTTCCATTACCCTGAATGGGATTACAAGGTGCAGTTGCACCGCCCCAGCTGGACAACGCTTTTTGAGCGCCGTCAAGGCAAAGGCGACCCTGCGGAAATTGATGATCTGCTGACCCGACACAAAGGCATCAGCCACCGGATCAAACAGATTATTGACCGGTTGCGCCCTCAAGGCATCACCCGCCAGCGCCGATTGGAAGACGGCGACGAGCTGGATCTTAACGCTGTGGTCGAGGCCGCCGTGATGTCGCGTATCGGCATGCAGCCCGACACCCGTATCACCATGCGAAACGTGCTGAACCGGCGTGATCTTTCGGTGGTTATCCTGCTTGATCTTTCACAATCCACCAATGAAACCATGCGCGATAGTGAAAAAACCGTGCTTGAACTTACCCGCGAAGCATCGGCGTTGGTGGCGGCGGCCATTAGCGGCATTGGCGATCCGTTTTGCATCCACGGCTTTGCCTCGGACGGGCGGCATGATGTGCAATATTACCGGTTCAAGGATTTTGACCAAAATCTGGATAATGATGTCAAAGCCCGACTTGCTGGCATGAAAGCTGGGCTTTCCACCCGTATGGGTGCTGCGATGCGCCACGCTGGAAACCACCTGTTGCAGCGCAGTGAAAAACACAAATTGCTGATTGTGGTAACCGATGGCGAACCCGCCGATATTGATGAACGTGATCCGCAATATCTGCGAGCTGACGCCAAAAAAGCCGTGCAGGAATTGCAGCAAAACGGCGTGATGTCCTATTGCCTGACACTGGATCCAGAGGCCGACCGTTATGTCGAACGCATCTTCGGTGCCAATAATTACACCATCGTTGATCAGGTCGAACGCCTGCCGGAAAAGCTGCCGCAACTGTTCCTGAGCCTGACAAAATAACGGTTTTTGCAAGGCTGAAAAAATTCGGTGCAGGGATTTTGGGCCTTAGGCGGTTATTTTCACATCAAAAAAAACTTGACCAAATGGTAAAACTATGGCTGATTGATTTACAATGTGAGCCAAAGAGCTACTGTAATAATACCTATCAACAGCGAGGAATTATCAATGAAACTCCCTAATCTAATATCCCGAAGAACGCTTATCGCCGGGGCTACCATGCTTGGTTTGGCGATGTCTTCGGCAGCGGCAATGGCGCAAACCATCAAGGTTGCCGGAATATTTACCCTGCCGGTCGAACAGCAATGGATCAGCCGCATTCATATCGCGCTGAACGCAGCGCAGGAACGCGGTGATATCGAATATGTTTATTCCGAAAATGTTTCGAACACCGATTATGAACGCGTCATGCGCGAATATGCCGAAAGCGGCGTTGACCTGATTGTCGGCGAAGTGTTCGGGCTGGAACGCGCGGCACGCAAAGTGGCGGCAGATTACCCCGAAACCGCGTTTTTGATGGGGTCAAGCTTTGCCCCGCAAGAACCGAACTTCTCGATCTTTGACAATTTCATCCATGAACCGGCATACCTGTCGGGCATGATTGCCGGTGCAGCCAGCGAAAGCAATCTGATCGGAATGGTGGGCGGTTATGCCATCCCCGAGGTTAACCGGCTGATGCATGCCTTTATGAATGGCGCGCGTGAAACCAACCCTGATGTGACCTTTATGGTGACCTTTCTTGACAGCTGGTATGACCCTCCCAAAGCCAAAGAAAGCGCTTTTGCCATGATGGATGCGGGCGCAGACGTGATGTATGCGGAACGCTTTGGCGTGTCGGATGCCGCCATGGAACGCGGCGCCAAGGCAATTGGCAACGTGATTGACACTTCGGCTGATTACCCCGGCACCATTCTTGCGTCAGCGATCTGGCACATGGAAGCAACGGTTGATACTGCCATTAGTGCCGTTGCCGATGGCACCTATGTGGCGGATGATTACGGCCAATACAGCTTTATGGAATATGGCGGCGGGTCGTTGACCATGGACGAATCCCTGATTCCGGCTGATATTGTCGCATTGGTCAAAGCCAAACAGGCAGCGATTCTGGATGGCAGCTATGTGGTTGTTATCAATGACGAAGCTCCGGTTTCGGATAACTAGGAAATAGCGGGCCGGTTTCGACCGGCCCCTTTTATTTATGCATAATTCCCTTGTTCTTAGCCTGCATAACCTGTCCAAACGTTTTGGCACGGTGGTTGCAAATGATGATGTCAGTATTGATTTGCACCGGGGCGAGGTTCTGTCCTTGCTTGGTGAAAACGGGGCTGGCAAAACCACATTGATGAATATGCTTTTCGGGCATTATGTGCCCGATAGCGGCTTTATAGAGGTCGTGGATGCAGACGGCGTGATGCAGCCCCTGACCCTTGGCCATCCACAAGCAGCATTAGAAGCCGGTATCGGCATGGTGCATCAGCATTTTACCTTGGCTGAAAACCTGACCGCGCTGGATAATATTTTGCTTGGTTCCGAAAGCCTGTTTTCATGGCGGCATAATCGCAAAGCCGCCCGCAAAAAAGTATCAGAAATTATCGAGCGCACCGGCCTTGCCGCGCCGCTGGATGAAAAGGTCGGCAACCTGTCAGTTGGCGAACGCCAGCGGGTGGAGATATTAAAAGCACTATTCCACGACGCCCGTATTCTGGTGCTGGACGAACCCACTGCTGTGCTTACACCGCAAGAGGCTGACACCCTGTTTGAAAATATCGGCGCGATGACCAAAGACGGGTTGTCGGTGATCTTTATATCCCATAAACTGCGCGAGGTTCTGGCCTTTTCCCACCGTATCGCGGTGTTGCGACACGGCAAAAAAGTTGGCGAGATCGCCACATCGGATGCCGATGAACGGGTGATTGCCCGTATGATGGTCGGGGCTGATACGCCATCCACCCCGCGCGACACCCAGACCCCCGGCGCGCCGGTGCTGACGCTTTCAAACGTTACCGTTAAGGGCGAAAATATGCGCACCAGCCTGCAAGGTGCCGACCTGACGGTCCACGCCCATGAGGTCGTTGGCATTGCCGGTGTTTCGGGCAATGGCCAATCGGCGCTGGCGCAGTTGGTTTCGGGGCTGTTGGCCCCTGATCTTGGCGAAATGCTAATCGACGGTGCAAAAATAACCAAATTCACCCCTGCCGCCATGCAGAAATCCGGCATTGGCCGCATACCGGAAGACCGGCACCATGACGGGGTGATCGGCGAAATGAGCGTTGCCGAGAACCTGATTATTGAGCGGTTACAAGATAAATCCATCCAGAAACGCGGGTTTTTGCAGCAGAAATACATCCGCGATAATGCCAAACAGCTTTGTGTTGATTATGACGTGCGCGGCCCGGGCATTGATGCGGATGCGCGGTTGCTTTCGGGCGGTAATATCCAGAAATTGATTCTGGCGCGGGTGTTTGAATGCGCGCCACGACTTATTCTGGCCAATCAACCAACGCGGGGGCTTGATCTGGGCGCGGCTAATGAAGTGGCGCGCCGGTTGTTGGAAGCCCGTATTCGCGGCGCAGGAATTTTGCTGATTTCCGAGGATCTGGACGAGGTGTTGGCCCTGTCGGACCGCATTATGGTTATTCATAATGGCCAGTTGGTCGAGGCCAACACAAATGACCGCGAGGCCATCGGCCTGATGATGGCAGGAGAAAAAATATGATCAGGATCGAACCCCGCGAATCCCCCTCAAACTGGTGGACATTGGGCATTCCGGTGGCATCCGCCCTGTTGGCATTGCTGCTGGCCGCCATTCCGCTGCTGGCGGCGGGGGCCAATGTATTTGAGGCCTACGGGCAGATGTTCAAAGGCATTTTTGGCTCTACTTTTGCCTTTACCGAAATGCTGACCCGCGCCACGCCGCTGATATTTACCGGTCTTGCCGCCACTTTGGCCTTTCGCGCCAAGCTGTGGAATATCGGTGCCGAAGGCCAGTTATATCTAGGCGCAATGGCCGCTGTGGCGGTGGGCACCGGCCTGATCGACGCGCCGGGGTTTATATTGATTCCGGTCATTCTGGTCACCGGCGCCATGGCAGGCGCAGCGGGCATGGCTGGCCCTGCCTATCTGAAAACAAAATTTGGCGCGGACGAGGTGGTTACGACGTTATTGCTGAATTTCATCATCCTGATCTTTTTGCAAATGATGCTGGAAGGCCCGCTGAAAGACCCGATGGGTATGGGCTGGCCGCAATCCAGCCCTATTGTTGATAATGCAATTCTGCCCCAGTTAATTCCGCGTATGCGGGTGCATTGGGGGCTGATTATTGCGCTGGCAATGGCGGTATTTGCCCAGATTATGCTTTCCAAAACGGTCTGGGGGTTCAAGCTGCGCGCGGTTGGTGAAAACGCAGCGGCGGCTTTACATGCGGGCATCGGGGTTAAGCGCACCTTGATGAGTGCGGCCCTTATTTCCGGTGCCATGGCAGGGCTGGCAGGCGTTTCCGAGGTTGCGGGCTTGCGCGGGTATTTAACTGCCGATCTGTCACCCGGATATGGCTATACCGGCATTGTGGTGGCGATGCTGGCAGGATTATCCCCGATCGGGGTGGTGATCTCGGCGGTGTTTATTGCTTCGGTTTTTGTCGGGGCCGACACTATGAGCCGCGCCATGGGGGTTTCCAGTTATCTGGCTGATCTGGTGGTGGCGATGTCACTGATCTGTGTGCTGGTTGGCGGCTTTGTCGCCCGTTTCCGCATCACCCGAACCAACAAAGGTGACGCATAATGGATATTCTTCAAATTCTGCTTTCCGAAAGTTTCTGGAACGCCACCTTGCGCATTGCCACGCCATTGATTTTCGGGGTGCTTGGTGCCTTGCTTTGTGAAAAAGCCGGTGTGCTTAATCTGGGCATCGAGGGTATTTTTGTTGCCGGAGCCATGGCTGGCTGGATGGCGGTCTGGCTGGGCGCGGGCCTGTGGGGCGGCTTGCTGGTGGCGGCTGGCGTGGGGGGCTTTTTTGGCCTGATCCATGCGGTTTTAACCGTTCCACTGGGGCTGTCACAGCATGTTTCGGGGTTGGGGATAACCATGTTTGCCACATCTGTCAGCTATTTTATCTATCGCACTGCATTGCCGAATGTTTCCTCGCCGCCACGTATTGAGCCGTTTCGACCACTGGATATTCCTGTATTGTCTGATCTGCCCTTTATCGGGCCGGTTTTGTTTCAGCAAACCGCCATGACATGGCTGGCGCTGTTTATGGTGGCGCTGGTCTGGTGGGTGTTGAACCGCACGCCGCTGGGCTTGGCCATTCGTGCGGTGGGCGATAACCCCGATGCGGCTGATGCGCAGGGGCTTTCGGTTTACGGGTTGCGATTTGGCGCGATCATTGTCGGTTCGGCCCTGATGGCGCTGGGCGGCGCGTTTTTAACCATGTCGGCGTTTGATTCGTTCTTTTTCGGCATGGTAAACGGGCGCGGCTGGATATGTATCGCCTTGGTGATATTTGCCAGCTGGCGACCGGGCAAAGCCCTGATCGGGGCGCTGTTATTCGGGGCGTTTGACGCATTTCAAGTGCGGCTGCAAACGCAAGTCGGGGCGTTTGTGCCCACGCAAATTTTCCTGATGGCGCCTTATGTGCTGTCGATATTTGCGTTGGTAATTGTGGCGCGCCGTGCGGAATACCCGCGCGCCTTGCTGAAACCGTGGTTTAAGGGGCAACGCTGATGGACCTGCTGATTAAAAATGCAACCTTGCCCGACGGGCAGACCGGTATGGATATCGCCTGTGACAAGGGCCTGATTATTGCGGTGGAACGCGGCATTGATGGCGAGGCTACAAAGGTAATCGACGCTGCCGGGCAGTTGGTCTCGCCACCGTTTGTGGACCCGCATTTCCATATGGACGCCACGCTTTCGCTGGGCAATCCGCGCATGAATATATCCGGCACCTTGCTGGAGGGCATCGCCCTGTGGGGTGAACTGAAACCCGTGCAAAGCATTGATGAAATCATCGCGCGGGCCTTGCGATATTGTGATCTGGCGGTTTCGATGGGCATTGGTGCGATCCGCAGCCATGTGGATATTTGCGACGATGCGCTGCACGGCGTTCAAGCTTTGTTAGAGGTCCGCAAGCAGGTCGCGCCTTATCTGGATCTGCAACTGGTGGCATTTCCCCAAGACGGTATTTTCCGAGACCCGACCGCCATGCAAAACCTGACAAGAGCGCTGGATATGGGCGTTGATGTGGTCGGCGGCATTCCGCATTTTGAACGCACCATGCAAGACGGGGCCGATTCTGTTAAAACCCTGTGCGAAATCGCCGCCGATCGCGGCTTGATGGTCGATATGCATTGTGACGAAAGCGATGATCCGCTGTCGCGCCACGTTGAAACGCTGGCCCATGAAACCACGCGGCTGGGCATGCAGGGGCGCGTGGCGGGGTCACACCTGACCTCGATGCACTCGATGGATAATTATTATGTTTCCAAACTGATCCCGCTTATGGGTGAGGCCGAATTGCGGGTTATTCCAAACCCGTTGATCAATATCATGTTGCAAGGCCGCCATGACAGTTACCCCAAACGGCGCGGCCAAACCCGTGTGCCGGAGCTGAAAGCAGCGGGCCTAACCATCGGGTTCGGGTCCGATTGTGTGATGGACCCGTGGTATTCACTGGGCAAGGCAGACATGCTGGATGTGGCCCATATGGGCCTGCATGTCGGGCAGCTTTCCAGCCGTGCCGATATGGCATGGTGCTTTGATGCGGTGACCAAAAATTCAGCTAAAATCATGGGGTTAGACGGTTACGGGCTGGAGGCTGGTTGCAAAGCCAATATGGTTTTGTTGCAGGCCAATGACCCGATAGAGGCCATCCGCCTGCGTGCCACTCGGTTAATGGTGATCCGCGCGGGGCAGGTGATTTGCCAGACCGGCCCGAGCATTTCAAACCTGTTACTTGAGGGTCGCCCTGCGCAGGTAAACCCAGCGGAATACGCACCAAAACCGGGTTAGGCCAAGTTGCTATTGACCCAGGCCTTGATTTGATCAGACCGCATCGCGCCTGATTGCCGCGCGATTTCCTTACCGTTTTTGAACATGATCATCGAGGGAATGCCGCGAATATTATGGCGCTGGGATGCGGCGGGTTCGTCTTCAGTATTGATTTTGGCAAAACGCACGGCGGTTCCCAGATCGGTTGCGGCTTTGGCAAATTCGGGGGCCATCATGCGACAAGGCCCGCACCACGGCGCCCAGAAATCGACAATCAGGGGCAGTTGATCGCGTTTGCTGGCTTTGGTCAGCATTTTGAAATCTATTTCGGTGACTTTGGGCGTGTTGACGGGTTTACCACAAGTGCCACATTTGGGTTTTTGGCCGGTGCGGTCCGTTGGCAGGCGGTTGACGGTTCCGCAGGTCAGGCAGGTCAGGTTTATACTGGGCATGTTAGCCTCCATATTCGAGTTAATGAATATATTGAGCCTTCGACGGATATTACAAGGGGTTATTTATCGGGTTCGCGGCCCATACGTTCCGCACGGCGGCGATCTTCCAGCAATTCGTGTTTTTCGGCTTTGGCCAGCAGGTCATCAATCACGCGGGTTTTTGCATCGGAATGCGCGGCAATTTTGCGCGCGGATTCGGCTGCATTTTCGATGGTTTTACGGGCTTGCAGCAAGCGGGATTTTTCCTGACCGGCCCAGCCCAGCCAGCGGGCGGTGGTGGCAAGGTCGGTTGCCTTGATGTTTTGACTGGTGGTGTCTACCTGATTTTCCAGCGATGAAATTACCTGATCGGCCTGTCGGATTTCCCTTTGTTTTTGGGTCAGTTCGGCCATGTCGCGGGTTTTCTTTTGTTCGGCAAGGCCCAGCAAAATGCGGATTTGATCAGGGGTCATTGGCCGCGCTCACGGGCTTTGCGGCGCATCACATCGGCAAATTGTAATGCGGCAACAATGGCGCGGTAATGGTCGGGGTGGATTTCATGGCCAACCTTGATACTGGCATGAATGGCGCGGGCGGTGGCCGGGTCGCTATGAATTGGCACACCGGCATCCATGCCGGCCTCTCGGATGCGGCGCGCCACTTCATCGACGCCTTTGGCGATGCAGACCGGCGCAGTGCCAGCGGCACGAGACCATTCCAGCGCCACGGCGTAATGGGTCGGGTTCACCACAATTACGTCAGCGCGCGGCACATCATGCAGCATCTGGTTGGTGGCGATTTCCTGCGCCCTTGCACGGCGTTTGGATTTCATATGCGGGTCGCCCTCGGATTCCTTGGCCTCGTCTTTCATTTCCTTGTGGGACATGCGCAGTTTTTGCAGGTGATGGTATTTTTGCCAGATCACATCAATGATAGAAATAATCGCGGCAATGGCGGTTGTGATAATCAATATGTCAATCAGGGTTTTGTTCATCAGCGAAACCACAGAAACCGGCGCGCCTTGCACCGAACCAATAATCTGGTCACTGTTTTTATTCAGATAAATCCCGACCGCCACACTAACCGCCAGCATTTTTGCCAGCGTTTTCAAAAACTGCACAATGCCGTTGCTGCCGAATTTGTTTTTTGCGCCTTCAATTACCGAGACCCGGTTCAGCTTGGGCAAAACTTTGTCAGGCGCAAAAATAAAGGCTTTTTGCACCATCAGCGATAAAAGCGCGGCAATAAACGGCAGGAATATCAAAGGCGCAACGGCCAGCAAAGCTTGACTGATAATCGCCAGCAACATCTTTCCGCCACCCGCGCCAAGAATGATCGGGGCCAGGCTATCGGCGCGGCTGAAAAAAACCGTTAAGGCATCGGCACCCTCGGAAATGCCTTTTGACCCCATGAAAAAAAGCGCCACCAGCAGGCCCAGATAAGCCGCCGCAGCGGAAACATCCATGGATTTGGCGATGTCGCCTTTTTTGCGGGCCTTGTCGATTTTCTGGGGCGTGGCCTCGTGGGTTTTTTCCTGGGATTCGTCGTCCTTGCTCATCAGGGCATTCCCAGCGGATCAAACAAAACCGTATCCAGCCGGTCATTCCAGACCGTCAGAATAACCGGCGCGGCCAGCAGCAAAATCAGCAACGCACCCGCGGTAATGGCTGGCGCGCCGATAAAAGCAACCATCAAGGCGGGCATGGCGCGGTTGATGGCGCCAAGCGCAAGGTTATAGGCCAGCGCTGCAATCACAAACGGTGCCGCCAGTGAAAATGCAAACTGAAATGCCGCGGCAGAACGGGCAATGCCCCATTCAGCAATATCCCCCGCCACCGGAATGGTGCCAAGCGGCAGAATTTCGTAAGTAGACGCAATCGACAATGCCGCCTTGATATGCAGGCCGGTGACCAGCGCCAGCGTCATCGCCGCCATTACCAGAATATTGCCAATCGCAGGCATCGGATCAGGGGTGGCGGCCGGACCGGCGATCTGGCTGATGGAAATGGATTGCGCGGCGATCGAACCGGCAAGCTGCAAAGCCATGATCATCAAGCGCACTGAAATGCCGATTAAAAAACCGATCCCGGCCTCGATCACCACCAGCACTGCAAGGCCGGATAATTCGGGGGTAACGGGTGGCAGGTTATGCTGCACCATCGGCCATACCACCAGCGTAAAAGCAACCGAACCCATCAGGCGCACGCGCACAGGAATGATCTGTTCGCCAAAGGCCGGAAACAGCGAAATCGCGGCGGTAACCCGCACAAAAACCAGCATCATGGCATTGAGGCTCAGGCTGGAGATTTCCAGTATTTGCGCCAGCCCTTCCAGCATCAGGCCATGCCCACCAAGGCCGGTTGGGCGTTGGAGCCGACTTCCTCGAATGAAAAAACCGGATTGCGAATGCCTTTGGCCGATAACACCGTATGCACAAACCGCCGTCGGCGGGCCGAGGTGACCACCGCCGGATAGCGGCCTTTTTCGCCTGCATCCGAGACCTTTTCCGCAATGGAATTGGCCAGCCGGTTAAATTCATTTGGCGGCAGGGC
>JAKITE010000041.1 GCA_021648225.1 Paracoccaceae bacterium | reverse complement strand
TTTCCCAAGGCGAGGCCATCAAGGCATCGCCGATGTATCTGCCCGCATTAATATTGATCTTGCTGGGGGCTTTTACCAAATCGGCGCAATTTCCGTTTCATTTCTGGCTGCCCCATGCGATGGCGGCCCCGACACCGGTTTCGGCCTATTTGCATTCGGCAACCATGGTCAAGGCCGGTATTTTTATTATGGCGCGGTTCTGGCCGGTTTTGGCGGGCACCGATGCGTGGTTTTATATTGTTGCCACCACGGGGTTGATCACCATGATACTCGGGGCGTTGATTGCCCTGTTCAAGGATGACCTGAAGGCGTTGTTGGCGTTTTCAACCGTCAGCCAGTTGGGGTTGATCACCATGTTGCTTGGCTTTGGGTCGCCCTTGGCGGCGGTGGCGGCGATTTTCCATATTATCAACCATGTGATTTTCAAGGCGGCATTGTTTATGTCTGCCGGTATTGTTGATCATTCGCTGCATACCCGCGATATCAAACGCCTTGGTGGTTTGGCGGCGTTTATGCCGATTACGGCCACTATTGCTACTATTACCGCGCTGTCTATGGCGGGTATTCCGTTTTTGAACGGGTTTTTATCCAAGGAAATGATGTTGCTGGAGGCCTCTGAAACGGTCTGGATGGGCAATGACTGGCTGGTGCCGGTATTGGCGAGCTTTGGTGCCTTGCTGTCGGTGGCTTATTCATTCCGCTATATCATGCATGTGTTTGCCGGCAAAAAACGCAATGATTACCCTGCAAATCCCCATGATCCGGGTTTTGGTCTGTGGGCTGCGCCGGCTTTGCTGGCTGCATTGGCGGTGCTGGTCGGGATATTCCCCAAATTTTTTGCCGGTGGGCTGCTGGCGGTTGCCTCGGGGGCCACAATTGGCGGTGAGTTGCCGTATTATTCGCTAAAGCTGTGGCACGGGTTTAATGCAGCATTTTACATGAGCGTAATTGCGGTGATTGGCGGCGGGCTGTTGCTGACCCAGCAACGGTGGATGGCTAAAATTTGGGATGCAACGCCGCGCCCCGAAGCCAAGGTTTTGTTTGATCATCTGATCACGGCATTTGTGCGCTTGGCGGCATGGATTTCGGGTGGGCTGCATAATGGCGCCATCAGCCGGTATCTGGCGATATTTGTTGTGATTACTGTCGGGCTTGGTGTGGTTGGCTTTACCGGCGGGAGCTATGCTGCGGGCACCCGCGAAATGCTGCCCATTCCGTTTTTGGCGGCGGTGACATGGGTGTTGCTGGTTGTGGCCTCGGGTGCGATTGTGGTTTATCACCGCGAACGGTTTCTGGCGCTGGTTTTGCTGGGTATTATCGGCATCGCGGTTTCGCTGGGCTTTGTTTACCTTTCCGCGCCCGATCTGGCCATGACCCAGATTTCGGTGGAAATCGTGACCATTATGTTGTTGCTGCTGGCCTTGAACTTCCTGCCCAAGAAAACCCCCGTTGAAAGCGGCAATATGCGCCGTCTGCGCGACGGGTTTATTGCCTTGACCGCCGGTGGTGGCATTGCCGCGTTGGCTTATGCGTTTATGACCCGCGATTTCAGCTCGATTTCGGAATTCCATCTGGCCAATTCCTATATCGGTGGCGGTGGCACCAATGTGGTTAATGTTATTCTGGTTGATTTCCGTGGCTATGATACTTTTGGCGAAATCATCGTGCTGGGCATTGCCGGATTGCTGATCTTTGCCCTGATGGAGGCATTGCTGGATGGCAAAGCCTCGCAACGGTTGGCGACATGGGCGAACGATGGCAATATGTCAAAAGACCGGCACCCGATGATGATGGTGGTGGTTACGCGGGTAATGATGCCCATTGCGATTATGGTCGGGGTGTTTATCTTTTTGCGCGGCCATAACCAGCCCGGTGGCGGGTTTATCGCGGGGCTGGTGGTGGCGATTGCCTTGTTGATGCAATATATGGCCAGCGGATTTGCATGGGCACAGGAACGCCAGCGTATCGAATACCATTCAATGATTGGTATGGGGGTGCTGATTGCAGCCCTGACCGGTGCTGGCGCATGGTTGGCAGGCCGGCCGTTTTTGACCAGCGCCTTTGGTTATGTCGAATTGCCCTATCTCGAGAAATTTGAGCTGGCAACAGCGGCATTGTTTGATCTGGGCGTGTTTTTAACCGTGGTTGGCGCGGTGATGCTGGCGCTTTACAGCTTTTCACGCTTGGCGCGTCGGGCTGGCGAGGTGGTAAATGTCGAGCCGATGGATTTTGACCCCGGTGTTGATGGTCGTGTTGATAGCCGTGTTGATGACCTTGTCGAACCGGAGGGCAAATAACATGGAATTACTAGTCGCCAGCGCCATTGGTGTTTTGACCACTACGGGGGTTTATCTGATTCTGCGCCTGCGGGCTTTTCCGGTAATTCTGGGCACGGCGATGCTGTCTTATGCGGTGAATGTGTTTTTGTTTTCAGCCGGACGGCTAACCGTGAATGCACCGCCGATTTTGCAAGATGGTGTTGAAATTTACTCCGACCCGTTGCCACAGGCGCTGGTGCTGACCGCGATTGTGATTTCATTCGGCATGACGGCCGTGGTGGTGATGATCGCGCTGGGTGCGTTTCTGGAAACCGGTGATGACGCGATCGATATTCCGGAGGAGGGCAAATGAACCACTGGATAATCGCCCCTGTGGTGCTGCCCGCCATATTGGCGCCCGTCATTGCATGGGTCATGCGCCACGATATGACCTTGGCGCGGGTGTTTTCAATGGCGGGAACCGTGGCTTTGGTGGCGATTTCCATCGGCCTGTTTATCACAGCCGCTAGCGGCGAGGTTTCGGTTTACAAACTGGGTAACTGGGATGCGCCATTTGGCATTGTGCTGGTGCTGGACCGGCTTTCGGCCTTGATGGTGTTGTTGACAACTTCGCTGGCGCTGATGGTGTTGATCTATGTGATTTCCAGCGATTGGGACAGGCGCGGCCGGCATTTCCATGCTCTGTTCCAGTTTTTGCTAATGGGGGTAACCGGTGCGTTTCTAACCGGTGATGCCTTTAACCTGTTTGTGTTTTTCGAGGTGTTGCTGATTGCGTCATATGGTTTGATGATCTTTGGCGGTGGCGGCATGCGTTTGCGGGCCGGTTTGCAATATGTGGTGATGAACCTTGCCGGATCTACCTTGTTTCTGGTGGCGCTTGGCACAATTTACGGGGTGACGGGCACCTTGAATATTGCTGATCTGGCGGTCAAAATGCAGGAATTACCAGCCGAGGATGTTGCCCTGATGCGGGTGGCCGCGATGCTGCTGATGATTGTTTTTGCCGTCAAGGCCGCGCTGTTTCCGGTGCAATTCTGGCTGCCGGCCACCTATGCCAACGCCCCTGCGCCGGTGGCGGCGATGTTTGCGATTATGACCAAAGTCGGCGCCTATGCGATTTTACGGTTTTTCACCATTGTGTTCGGGCCGGATGTGGCGGCCACCAACAGCATGGCGGCGGATTGGCTGTTGCCCGGGGCGCTGATTACCATCGTGATTGGCGCCAGCGGTGTGCTGGGGGCCAAACGGTTGTTGTCGCTGGCATCTTTTGCGGTTCTGACATCGATGGGCACGGTGATGGTGGCAATCTCGATGTTTACACCCGATGCGGCGATGGCGGCTTTGTATTATATTATCCATTCGACATTTGCCGCGGCGGCCCTGTTTCTGGTGGCTGATCTGGTGGTCAGGTATCGTATGCATGACGCGCTTGAAATCGCCCCTGCCATGGCGCGCAACGGGCTGATCTCGGCGGTGTTTTTTGTGGTGGCGATTGCGGTTGCCGGAATGCCGCCGCTGGGTGGGTTTCTGGGCAAATTGCTGGTGCTGGAAGCCGCGCAAACCAGTGCCGGTATGGTCTGGATATGGGGGGTTATTCTGGTATCTTCGCTGGTAATGGTGGTCGGGTTTGCCCGGGCTGGCAGCATGATATTCTGGAATACCCAAGAAACCGAAGAACCCCCGACCCCCGCAAGCGGCCTGCCGATTGCCGCCGCAATGGTTCCGGTTGCTGCACTGGTTTTGCTGGCAATATTTGCCGGCCCGTTAACCCAGTATACCCAAGCCACCGCAGAACAATTGTTTAACCCTGCTCAATACATATCCGCAGTGCTGGAGGCAAAATGATCAAACGTCTTTTCCCCCACCCGATTTTAACGGTAATGCTGACCATAACATGGTTGTTTCTGGCCCATTCCAGTTCGTTGAATTCAATCCTGTTCGGGTTGATGCTGGGCATACTTATTCCGTTTATCACCGCGCCTTTCTGGCCGGACCGTCCGGCGCTTCGCAATCCGTTGATGATTGTTGAGTATATTCTGCTGGTGATGTGGGATATTGTGGTTGCCAATATCGAAGTGGCCAGAATTATCCTGTTTAAGGCCAATAAAGACATCCACCCCGCATGGGTTACCGTTCCGCTTAAACTGACCTCTGTCGAGGCGATCACCGTTTTGGCGGGCACTATCACCCTGACACCGGGTACAGTTACGGCAATGGTTTCAGCGGACGGAAGCAGCCTGTTGGTGCATTGCCTGCACACCGACGACCCCGACGCGGTTGTTGCCGAGATCAAAAACAGATATGAACGCAGATTGTTAAAGGCATTCCGATGATTACTTACGCGGTTATTTTTGCACTTACCTGTTATGGCTTTGGCTTGCTGATGAATCTTTGGCGTATCACCCATGCAGACCATATTGCCGACCGGATATTGGCGCTGGATACAATGGTGATCAATGTGATCGGGATATTGACCCTGATCGGGGTGTTTTTTGGCACACGGATGTATTTCGAGGCATCGATGTTGTTTGCCATGGTCGGGTTTGTTTCAACCATTGCCTATTGCCGCTTTATTTTGCGCGGCGGCATCATTGAATAGGGGAGTATTATGAGCATTCTTATCGAAATTATGATTTCTGCTTTTATTGTCATTGGCGGTTTATTCGGGCTGGTCGGGTCTTATGGCATGATCAAATTACCCGATACCATGCGCCGGTTGCACGCCCCGACCAAGGCTACCACAGTTGGCATTGGCGGTGTGTTGATCGGATCAATGACCTATTTCTTTTTTGTCGAAAGCATTTTTTCCCTGCACGAGCTGATGATCACGCTGTTTTTGTTTCTTACCGCGCCGGTTACGGCCAATTTTATCTCAAAGACCTATATGGTTGACGGGGTCAAGGAATCCGATCTGCCGGAATCCGGTTCCGAATATGGCTGGGCGGGCTATAACGACCCCCCCGATGCAGATCCCGAGCCATCAAAAGACAGCTAACTTCTTTTGCTGCAACAGTTGCCCCTTTGGGTCGGATGTGGCAAAACATAGGGAATCTCTTACCTGATAAAGGCGCTGATATGATTGATTTTGCTGCTGCTCGTGTTGCCATGGTGGATTGTCAGATCAGGCCGTCCGATGTGACGCTTTATCCGGTGATCGAGGCAATGTTATCTGTCCCCAAAGAAGAATTCGTGCCGCGTGACATGCGCGAGGTTGCCTATAGCGGCGATAATATCGCATTGGGACCAAACCGTGTGGTGCTGGACAGCCGCGTGATTGCCAAAATGCTGGATGTACTGAATATCCAGCCAAGCGATCTGGTGCTGGATATTGGCACTGGGCTTGGCTATTCCAGCGCGCTGATTGCCCATCTGGCCGAAGCCGTAATCGCGGTTGAGGAAAACGAGGCGCTGGCTGCCGAGGCAGAGCGGATTTTGGCAGAGCAATCCGCTGATAACGCCATTGTGCAGGTTGGAAAACTGGCTGATGGCGCGCCGCAGCACGGCCCCTATGATGCCATCATGGTTGAGGGCGGCGTTGAACAGGTGCCCGATGCATTATTGGCACAGCTAAAGGTCGGTGGCCGGATTGTGGCGATTCATATGCAGGATGCCTTGGGTCAATGCAGGGTTGGCCTGCAAACCAGAACCGGTATTGACTGGCGCTGGGCCTTTGACGCAAGCGCACCTGTTTTGCCGGGGTTTGAAAAACCGGACGGGTTTCAATTCTAGCATAACGAATCCTTGCGCCCGGGCGCAAAGCCGTTAGCTTTCAGTCCTTGTTTAGATTCGGAGAATCGCTGTGGCCTCTAAATTAAAAAACCTTCTTTTGGTATGTGTGACCGTTTCAGCCACTACATTTGGCATGTCTGCTGCCGCTGACAGTCTGTTGGATGCGATGCGGCTGGCTTATGAAACCAACCCGACTTTGGCAATAAATCGCGCGGCATTGCGCACCACTGATGAATCCGTGGCGCAGGCAATTGCGGCGCGGCGCGGGTCTTTGGCGTTGACCAGCAGTGCTAATTTTGCACAGGCTCCGATTTCCAGTGGCAACATCACAGATACGTATGCAATTGCCCTGAATGCCAGCCTGACCCTGTTTGACGGGGGGCGCGGGCGCGATGCGGTGGCATCGGCTACGGAATCGGTGTTGGCGGCGCGGGCCAGCCTTAGCAATGCCGAACAATCGGTCATGCTGGATGCGGCCACGGCGTTTCTGAATGTGCGGCGCGATGTGCAATTTGTTACCCTGTCGCGCAACAATGTTAATGTTCTGAAACAACAGGTTCAGGCCGCCGAAGACCGTTTTGCGGTCGGGGCGGTTACGCGCACCGATGTCGCCCAGACGCAAGCGCGGCTGGCGGCAGCCCAAAGCAACCTTGCGGCCAGCCGTGGCGCATTGGCAATCAGCGGCGAAATTTATCGTGCAACGGTTGGGGTGGCCCCGAATAATCTGTCGGCACCACCCCCTTTGCCGCACCTGCCGGGCAGTTTGGCTGCTGCTGAAGAAATTGCGATCAGAACCCATCCGTTGATGCAGGCAGCACACCATGCCGAAAAAGCCGCAGCCCTTGATATGCGCCGTGCGCGAAACGCTCGATTGCCCAGCCTTTCGGCCAATGCTTCGGTTGGCGGCACTTATGCGGATGATTTTTTTGGCAATAAACAATGGCGCGATTCTGCCAGTGCCGGCCTGACGGCCTCGGTGCCGATTTATACAGGCGGGGCGCTTTCATCCGCGATCCGTCAGGCCGGAACCATTGTCGAACGGCGCATGGCCGAAACCCAGAATACCCGCCTTGTGGTGCGCCAGAATGTTGCGGCCTCGTGGTTTGAATTACAAATCGCCAATGCGTCGATTGCGGCCAGCCAGTTACAGATCGAGGCGTCTCAATACGCCTATGACGGTATTCAGCAAGAGGCCGAGCTGGGCGCGCGCACGGTTCTGGACATCTTGAATGCCGAGCAAGACTTGCTGAATGCCCGCACCAACCTGATTTCGGCGATGCATAAGAAAAACGTGGCAGCCTATCGTTTGCTGGCGGCTATGGGTTTGTTGACCCCTGAAAATCTGGAACTGGGGATTGAACTTTATGACCCCGGCAAAAATTTTGATCGTATCCGCAACGCCCCTGTCAGCACCTTTGGCGCCGCGCAGGTGCTGGACGGCATTTCGGATCGCTGGAATTAAGGCCTATTTATAAATCACGCACCCTACAACAATTCATCCCGTAGGGTGCGTGGTCTTCACACACCGCCACTGCCCAAACAATACCCCGCCAGATTTTACACCCTAGGGATTTGTGTAAAGCTGTTTTGCCATTTGCAATGCACCCGATAAGGCGTTGCCAATCGGGGGGTGGGCTGCTTGCCGGTATTTTTCCGGCAATAAATTCAAATAAATAGCCCCAAGACCACCCAGCATGCAAAAGGGCTTGGCAGGGTCAAAACCGGCCGCATCAATGCTTAAACGCACCAGCTCGCTGTGCTGTTGCATCAGCCTGCTGCCATTCACATCCCCATTTTGGCTGGCTGTGACAATATCGGGGGCAAATTCGGCAAAATCTTTGGGGGCGAAATTTTTGGCTGCTTCGACAATATTGCCGACCTGATTTTCAAACCCCGACAGCACCTGTCGTGTCAGGTCTGAATGGCTGGAAACCCCGTCAGCGGCAAGTATGGTCAAGCGCAACAAGTCATGTCCCAGCGCGGCACCGCTGCCATCATCGCCCAGCAAAAAACCCCAGCCGCCCAGCATGCGCACGCCGGTTTTATCCCTGCAGGCAAAAACCGAGCCGGTGCCGATGGCGGCGATACAGCCATCATTCGCGCCGATTGCGCCTTCTAGTGTGATGCGGCTGTCATTGACTATCTGGCTTTGCCTGAATGGCAGATCACTGGCCAGTTCATTGGCATAATTGCCCAGATTTGATCCGGCCAAGCCAAGAACCGCGCTGGAATTGGTGATTTCAGAAGGTGCAATTCCGGCTTTGTCAAAGGCCAGCCCGATTGTATCCAGGATATTTTTACGGGCCAGATCCAGATTGGTGGCAATATTGGCAGCGCCGCCATCGGCTTTGGCCAGTATGTTTCCGGCCATATCTGCAACCACTGCGCGGCACCCCGTGCCACCGCCGTCAACGCCAATTAGATAGAACACAAGCCCGCCTCCGCCATAAAAAATATTGGTTAGCAGGTTTGGACCTGCGCCAAAAGTGGTTTATTTGGCGGCGTCGGGCAGGGGTGGCAGGGATTTCAGATAGCGGGCAATGGCAAGACGGTCTGGTGCTGGCAGTTGGCTAAGGTTTTCAATTACCGCCACCATTGTGGACCCTGCGGTATCAAATTCGGGGGTAAAGCCGGTTTCGAAATAATAGGCCAGGTCCTCGATGCTCCAATCGGCAATGCCATCTGCGTGGGGGGTGATATTGGGAATGCGGCCTTTGCCTTTTGGGTTGGGGGCACCTGCCAGCCAGCGGTTTGTATTGGTGCCGCCCAAGGCATTTCTCGGACTGTGGCATTCGGCGCAATGGCCCGGACCTTCGACCAGATATTGGCCGCGTATCTCGGTGGTTTCGGCAATGTTCCCGTCATCCAGAAACAGCATTTTCCACAGCCCCAAACCGCGCCTTAATCGAAACGGCAAGGGCAGCTCATGGTTGGCATTGACCTGTCGGACAGGTGGCAGCGTATCCATATAGGCCTTGAGATCAACCGCATCCGCAACGGTCATTTGGGCATAGGAACTGAACGGAAAAGCCGGATAATAATGTTGCCCTGACGGGCTGATGCCACGAATAACCGCATTGGCAAATTCATAACCTGTCCAGCCGCCAATGCCGCTTTCGTCGCTGGAAATATTGGGTGCGATAAAAGTGCCGAAATCGGTGGCAAATTCCTGCCCGCCGCCCAGCAACAATCGCGCATCGTCTTTGGCGCCTTTTGCGTAATGGCAAGACGCGCAGCCGCCAATGGCAAAAACCTGCGCGCCACGGGCGGGGTCTCCGGTCAGGGCTGCAACAAGGGTTGGGTCCAGATTATCTGGTGTGGTTAAAAACCAGAACGCAGCACCGCCAAGCAGTGCTGCGAAAAATGCTTTATTCCTCAGGCGCACGGTATTTTTCGTGGCAGGCTTTGCAGGTTCCGGCAACCGCGCCAAAAAGCGGCGTGAAGCTGGCCAGATCAGCCGGTTCGGCGGCGATGGCAGCATCAAGTGCAGCCAGCATCGCGTTCATTTGTGCATCAAAATCCGAGCCATCTTCCCAGATTGCCGCCATGGCGCGGGTTTCTTCGCCCTCCATTGGTGGTGCGGCAAATAACGGCTGTGCAGCGGCGGCGGCATTACGCATGGTTTCCAGTGCCGAAAGTGCGGCAAAATCATCATAGGCGACCTTGCCCTGCGCCATGCCGCCCAAGGTCCGCATTTCGCCGCCAACGGCTTTCATGGCAATGATGCGTTGTTCGGTTGCGGTATGGCCGCCTGCGGATGCGGATGCTGCCAGCATTGTGGTGATTAATACGGCTTTGAGTGTGATTTTTTTGGTCATGTTATTCCCCTTTTTCAGAGGGGGAGTTTAACACGTTATGGGGTAATGATGATAACAGTTTCGTGTTATCCGCCGGTATGGCTCATGTGGCGCGACATTTCGCCGACAATTTTTTGACGGGAATAATCAAAATCATGGCCTTTTGGTTTATGTGCAATGGCGTTGCGAATGGCGGCGTGCAGGGGGGCGTCATTGGTCAGGTTATCACGCATCACGCCGCGCAAGTCGGCCTCGTCTTCCTGGCCAAGGCACATAAACAACTGGCCGGTGCAGGTCAGCCGCACCCGATTGCAGCTTTCGCAGAAATTATGGGTAAGGGGCGTGATAAACCCGATACGCCCGCCGGTTTCTTTGACCTGAACATAAGTCGCAGGGCCGCCGGTATTAAGCGGAATATCGGTTAGGGTCCAACGGCTGGCCAGTTCCGCGCGCACATCCGACAGGGGCCAATATTGGTCAAGCCGGTCATCATCGCCCATATCACCCATCGGCATGACCTCGATTATGGTCAGATCAAAGCCGCGTTCGCCGCACCATGCCACCATATCGTGGATTTCATCATCATTGGTGCCTTTTAGCGCCACCGCGTTGATTTTAATGGCTAAACCAACCTTCTGCGCCGCATCAATGCCCTCCATCACCTGCCCGAACCGCCCCCAGCGGGTGATTTTGGCAAATTTTTCAGCGTTGAGCGTATCGAGCGACACATTCACCCGCCGCACCCCTGCATCCCACAGGGGCTGGGCAAACTTACCAAGTTGCGAACCATTGGTGGTCAGGGTCAATTCGCGCAAGGCACCCGATGCCAGATGGCGTGACATTTTATCAAAAAACGTCATGATGCCTTTGCGAACCAATGGTTCACCGCCAGTGATACGCAGTTTTTTCACGCCAAGATCAACAAAGGCCGAACACATGCGGTCCAGTTCTTCCAGCGATAGCAATTCTTTCTTGGGCAGGAAGGTCATGTTTTCCGACATGCAGTAATAGCAGCGAAAATCGCAGCGGTCAGTTACGGAAACCCGCAGGTAATCTACGGTGCGGTTAAACGGGTCTATCAGGCTGGGAATCTGGGTCATTTGCAGAACCTATGCCTGCCATGCAGCAAGAGCAAGTAAATTGCTTGGCAACTTGAAATTGGCCGCTATGGTATGCGCGAAAGGGGAACCTATGCAGCCCGAAATACTGGTCCGAAAATCCGACACTTGGCAGGCAATGCGCGATGCGTTTCGCTGGCCGCAGCCCGAAACCTATAATATCGCTGAACAAATTTGTGAGCGTTGGGCGCGGGCCGAACCTGATCGCTTGGCGCTGACCTGTCTGGATGCGGATGGCGGAACGCAGGACTATAGTTATATCCAACTGTCGCGGGCTTCGTCAAAGCTGGCGAATGTTTTGGCGGCGCATGGGTTAAAACGCGGCGATCGTTGTGCGGTGTTGTTGCCCCAAACCCTTGAGACCATTCTGACCCATCTGGCCTGTTATAAACTTGGCGCCATTGCGGTGCCGTTGTTTACGCTTTTTGGCGAAGACGGCTTGCGCTATCGCTTGCAAAATTCCGGTGCGTCAGCGCTGGTGACCGATGGGGCAAACCTGCACAAGGTTCTGAATATCCGCGATGATCTACCGGACTTGAAGGCGGTGTATTCGATTGATCAGCCCGCAAATGGCGTGCATGGGTTTTGGCAGGAACTGGACAAGGCGGTGGATACAATTGAATGCGCGGTGACCCGCCTCGATGATCCTGCTTTTATCAGCTATACCAGTGGCACCACCGGCCCGCCCAAGGGGGCGTTGCACGGGCATCGGGTGTTGCTGGGGCATTTACCGGGGGTGGAATGCCACCATAATTTCCTGCCTCAAAAAGGCGACCGATTGTGGACACCGGCGGATTGGGCATGGATGGGCGGCCTTACCAATGTAATGATGCCGGCCCTGAATTACGGCGTGCCGCTGGTGGCGCATCGTATGGCCAAATTTGATCCCGAACATGCATTCTGGCTGATGGAAAAACTGGCAGTGCGTAATGTGTTTTTGCCCCCGACTGCGTTGAAACTGATGCGTCAGGCACCGGTGAAACCAGTGGCGTTACGCTCGGTTGGTTCGGGCGGCGAGGCCTTGGGCGCGGATTTGCTGGATTGGGGACGTGAAAAATTCGGCACAACCATTAACGAATTTTACGGCCAGACCGAGTGCAATCTGGTGCTGGGCAATTCCCATACGGTTTTTGCGCCGCGAGATGGTTCAACCGGCAAAGCGGTGCCGGGCAGCGAGGTTGCGATTCTGGATAGCAACGGCAACGAATTACCCGCCGGTGCGGTTGGTGAAATCGCCATCAAACGCGGCGCGCCGCAAATGTTTTTGGGCTATTGGCAGCAACCCGAAAAAACCGCTGAAAAATTCAGCGGTGACTGGCTGCGCACCGGCGATGAAGGGTCCTGTGATGCAGACGGATATTTCCATTTTTCGGCGCGGCAAGATGATGTGATCACCTCGTCAGGCTATCGCATTGGTCCCTCGGAAATAGAGGATTGTCTGGCCGGTCACGGGGATGTTTCTATGGCGGCGGTGATCGGCGTGCCTGATGCAGTGCGCACCGAAATTGTCAAAGCCTTTGTGGTGGTCGAGGCTGGTAAGGCGACGGATGCGCTGAAGGCCGAACTGATAAAGCGCGTGCGGACGCGCATCTCGCCCCATGTCGCCCCGCGCGAGATTGAATTTATTGATGCTTTGCCGATGACCGCCACCGGAAAGATTATGCGGCGGGAGTTGAAAAAATAGATTTAGCTGTGGCTTTCCAACATCCCGCGCACCAGCGCCAGTTTTTCCAGAACCAGCGCTTTGTCACCCCTGCTTTCAATATTCAACCGCACCAGCGGTTCGGTGCTGGAGGATCGTAAATTCAGCCGCCAAATACCGAAATCCATGCTTAATCCATCGGCATAGCTGATGGTAACACCCTTCGATTGCAGCGTATTTTCAACCACCTGAATGGCTGATTTCGGGTCTTGAATGGTAAAATTGAACTCGCCCGAGGACGGGAATTTTTCAACCCTGTCTTTAACCAGATCAGCCAAGGATTGCCCGCTGGTCGAAACCAGTTCGGCAATCAGCAACCACGGGATCATGCCGCTATCGCAATACATGAAATCTTTGAAATAGTGATGCGCGCTCATCTCTCCGCCATAAATCGCGTTGTTTTCGCGCATTGCGGCTTTTAGAAATGCATGGCCGGTTTTGGCCTGAATGGCCGTGCCGCCAAGGGTTTCAACAATGTCTTTTGTATTCCAGATCATGCGCGGATCATGGATGATTGCCGCGCCGGGATTGGATGCCAGCGCCTGTTGCGCCAGCAAGCCGACAATATAATAGCCGTCGATGAATCCGCCGCTATGATCGAAAAAGAAACAGCGGTCAAAATCTCCGTCCCATGCGACGCCAAAATCGGCACTGTGCTGACGCACAGCATTGGCGGTGCGCGGCTGGTTTTTGATTAGCAACGGGTTGGGAATGCCATTGGGAAAGCTGGCATCGGGGCTGTGATCCATGCGGATAAATTCAATCGGCGCACCCGCCGCCAAAAGCTGCTGTGCGATTTTATCAAAGGCAGGGCCAGCAGTGCCATTGCCGGCATTCACAAGGATTTTCAGCGGTGCCATTTTGGCAGGGGTGATAAATGAAAGCACTTTTTTCACATAATCTGCCCGCAGATCACGCCGCACCAGCGTGCCTTTTTCTGCCGGAAAATCAAAATCCGCGGCTTCGGCCAGCTTGCGGATCCGGGCAAATTCGGTATCAGGGTCCAAAGGGCGGGCGCCTTTGCCAACCAGTTTCATACCGTTATAATTGATCGGGTTATGCGAGGCGGTAATTTCCACCCCGCAATCCATTTTCAAAAAATCAACGGCGTGGTAGATTTCTTCGGTGCCGCATTGGCCAATATCGGTAACATCAACCCCCATATCCAGCATGCCGTTAATAAGCGCGGCCTTCAATTCATCGCTGGTAGCGCGGCAATCTGCACCGATCACGGCGGTTTTTAGCTTGGCAAATGTGGCAAATGCCGCGCCAATATCATAGGCAATATCTGTATTTAGCTCGGGGCCAAGCTGGCCTCGAATATCATATGCCTTAAAGCAACTCAAAACCCGCAAATCAAAATCCTTTTGCCCATTCCTTAACAGGTAATCGCCAATACAATTAAAATTTATTAAATATCGGCAGAAGAAAGATAAATAATTAACCGGTTGCGTGCGCAGGCGATACCGGTTTTTCATATATTGGCGATAAAACCGCAACATGTTTTTAAGAAAAAATCACAAATCAGGTCTTTTGAAAAATCGCCTTTCCGGCGCGTATTGGCGGTTTTTGCTGGTGCATGTGCTGGTTTTTGCGGCTTTGCTGGGGTTTTTGGCGGGCCTGCCTGCCAAAGCTGAACCGATTTTGCTGTCGAATAATTTTGAAATTGGCGCCGCCAAGGCATTTGAACGTCAACTGACCGAGGAAATTGATACGGTTATTTTGGCTGTTTCCGGCGGTTATCTGGCCGAGGGCATAGAAATCGGCCGCATCATCCGCGCGCGTGGCTTAAAAACCGTGGTGCCCAGCGGGGCCGCCTGTCTTTCAGCCTGTGCGGAGGCATTTTTAGGCGGCACATCCATGCAAATTGATGGCACCGTGGCCTTTCATATCCCGCGCACCGCACGGGTGCTTTCACAAGATGATGCCTTTACCCAAGGGCTGGCTGGTGGCACATTAACCGCGATTTACCGGTTTGAAATGGGGTTCGGGTTTGAATTGACCCGCACGATAAATCGTTGGACCACCAATGACCGGCTGTTGGCTTTTGACACTACGGCTGAATTATTGCTGTATCAAGACCCCGATAGCGGCCTGAAATTGCCGCGATTTTACGAACGCTAAAGCGTTTCCTGTTCCTGTTGAATAAAATCTGTCGCAATTTGCGTTTGAGCAAAGCGAAAGGCAGTGAATTGCGATTCAATATGAGCTGAAAACGCTAGCTCAGATATTTACCGGCAATTTTTGCGGCAAAAGCTGCCATGGTTTCACTGTGGTTTTCCAAAAATTGCCGCGCGCGGTCCGGGTCGTGTTTGGACAGATCCCTGATCCACCAGCCGATGGATTTTTGAATAAACCATTCGGAATCAACAGCATAGTCAGCTGCCCATCCTAAAATACGTTCGCGCTCAAGATTTTGTTTTTCCGACGGGTAATTCAGTTTTGCCCAAGGCAAGGTCATTACCAATGCAGCGCGGCGTGACCACATGTGATCGGATTTTGCCCATTGGGCCACGTCATCCAGTCGCGTGGAATCCGCCACCAAACGGCGCGAACCGGCTGAGGATGCATGATCGGCAATTGCCCATGCATCAAAATCCGGCACCCATGATTTGATCAAATCCCATGCGGGTTGATCATCGGGTTTTATGCGGGCCTGAATCAGCAGTTTTGTAGCGGCAATGCGGGCCTCGTGCAGGTTGGATTGCCAAAGTTGATCGGCCAATGCCACCCGCTGGGCCACATCCATTGCGGCGCGCCATTCTTTGACCAGCGCATCAATCTGCGGGTTGGAAACCCCCAGATATTCGCGGCTAGCTTTGTGATATGCCGCCATTTCAACGGATTTTTCAGCATCAGCCAGCGCTTGTAATTGTTCCAGCGCGGTCATTTTTTGGCCTTCAGGCTACGCAGCCGGTCCATCAGGCGCTTGCCCATGCCGGATTTGGTTTCCTGGCGCGCCCGCGCAATTGCCAGCGCATCGGCCGGCACGTCTTTGGTAATAACCGAACCCGAACCAATCAAGGCTTCGTCACCGATATTTACCGGCGAGACAATCGCGGTGTTGGAGCCAATAAACGCATCCTTGCCAATCACGGATGTATGTTTGAAAACCCCGTCATAATTGCAAAAAATCACCCCCGCACCGATGTTGGCCCCAGCGCCGATATGCGCATCACCCACATAAGCCAGATGGCCGATTTTGGCACCTTGATCCACCTGCGAGGCTTTGATTTCAACAAAATTTCCAATCCGTGCATTCCCACCAATTTCAGCACCGGGGCGTAGCCGCGCAAACGGGCCGATTATTGCGCCTTCCGAAATATGGCAGCCCTCCAGATGGCTGTTGGCCTTGATCGTGACTTGGTTTTCAACCGTTACATCAGGGCCGAAAAACACGTTCGGTTCTATGGTAATGTCACGCCCCAATACTGTATCGAGCGCAAAATATACCGTTTCCGGCGCCATCATAGTTACGCCGTTTTCCAGCGCCGCCAAGCGAGCGTTGCTTTGAAAAATGGCTTCGGCCTTGGCCAGATCATGGCGGGTATTCACGCCCAGTGTTTCAGATTCGTCACATGAAATCGCCGCGCAATTCAGCCCGCGCGCATTGGCAATGCTGACAATATCGGTCAGGTAAACCTCTCCACTGGAGTTTTTATCGGCTACTTCGTCCAGCAATGAAAACAGGGTTTTGGCAGAGGCGCAAACCACGCCGGAATTGCAAAAACCGATTTTGCGTTGAGCATCGGTGCAATCGGCTGCTTCGACAATTTCTGTTAAAATATTGTTTTGCATTATCAAACGGCCATAGCCACCGGGGGTTTCGGCCTCAAATCCCAGCACCACAACATCATGGCCATTGCGGCGGCTGTCCTGCATGGCTTGCAGGGTTTCAGGTTGCACAAACGGCGTATCACCATAAAGCACAATCACGTCACCGTCAAAATCCTGCAATTTTTCAGAGGCTTGGCGCACGGCATCGCCGGTGCCATTTTGGGTTTTCTGCTTTGCGATTTCAACATCCGGGTCAATCGTCAAAGCCAACTCAGAAACCTGTTCGCCCTGATGGCCCACCACAACCACAGTTTTTTCAGCCTCAATCTGCGCGGCGCAACGCATCGCATGGCCCAGCAAGGAAACCCCCGCGACTTTGTGCATTACTTTTGGCAGATCGGAAACCATGCGGCTGCCTTGCCCCGCGGCCAGAATGATAATTGCGGTGGTCATAACCGCCCCCTAGCTTTGCGCGCGGCGGCGCGGGCGATGCCGGCGACGGCTGTTTTGCTTGCCCTCGGGGCGTTTCACGGCGCGAGGCGGTTGGGGCACGGCATGGTCGGGCAAGGGGGTTCCATCCGCAGCCAGTGCCGGAATTTTGATTTTGATCAGGCGTTCAATAGCGCGCAACAGTTTGATTTCGTCAGGGGTGCAGAATGAAACCGCCAGCCCAGACGCACCAGCCCGCGCGGTGCGGCCAATGCGATGCACATAGGATTCCGCCACATGCGGCAGATCATAATTCACCACCAGTTCAACCCCCGGCACATCAATGCCCCGCGCGGCAATATCGGTGGCGATCAGCACCGGCATGGTGCCTTTTTTAAAGGCATCCAGCGCGCGGGTGCGTTGGCCCTGCGATTTGTTGCCATGAATGGCCGCCGCGCCCAGATTTTCAGAATTGAGCTTGCGGGCAATTTTATCAGCGCCGCGTTTGGTGCGGCAAAACACAATAATGCGTTTGCCCGGATGGGTGCGCACCAGTTTGGTCATGGCATTGACCTTGCCATCAGCTGGCAGGTGCATGACGCTCTGGCTGACTTTATCAGCGGTTTTAGCAATAGGGGTTACCGCCACCTCGATCGGGTCATCCAGATAATCAGCGGAAAGCTTGCGGATCTCGCGCGGCATGGTTGCTGAAAACAGCAAGGTCTGGCGTTTGGCGGGCAGCAGTTTCAGAATGCGGCGGATGGCGGGCATAAAGCCGATATCCAGCATTTGGTCGGCTTCGTCCAGCACGATGGTTTCAATATTGTTCAGGCGCACGGATCCCTGACTAACCAGATCTTCCAGCCGGCCGGGGGTGGCGACCAGAATATCAATGCCGTTGCGAAGCGCGGTTTGCTGACGTTTGATCGGCACGCCGCCGACCACACAGGTGGAACGCAGCGACAGTTTTTGCCCGTAATCGCGCACGCTTTTCTCAATTTGCGCCGCAAGTTCGCGGGTTGGCGACAAGATCAGCACCTTGACAACGCGGTCTTTGCCACGGCCCGAACGGCCTTGCAGTTTTTGCAAAAGCGGCAGGGTAAAGGCGGCGGTTTTGCCGGTGCCGGTCTGGGCTAGGCCAACAACATCGCGGCCTTCCAGAATGGCGGGGATGGCTTTGGCCTGAATGGGGGTCGGGGTTTCGTAACCTTGGCTTGCCAATGTTTCGAGTAACGGCTTGATTAAGCCGAGTGATTGAAATGTCACGTAAAATTCTTTCTGTTTTTGGCGCTGCATCTATATGCGCGCGGAGGAGCGGTCGGTTGCGACAGGCTCCAGCATGGCTTGAGTGGCCGCATGGCCAGCATGGCCATCAGCGGTCTAAGACCAGATTGCCGCGGTGATGTCAAGGCGCGCAATAATATTTTACATCAGGTTATTGATACGTTACCGGAGTGGAGCATAGATCGTTCTAGAGAGGAATGTATGAATTTACCGGATAAAAATATTTTTGTGATCAATGATAGCCAAGGCCAAGCTGGTTGTGCCAAAACCTGTATGGAAAAACCACTAACCAGAGGCCTGCGGGAATTCAAGAATGGATAATCTAAATCGGGTCTTTGGCATTACGGGCTGGAAAAACAGTGGTAAAACAACCCTTATGGAAAGACTTGTCGTTGAGCTATGCCAAAGAGAATTCACCGTTTCAACCATTAAACATGCCCATCATACGGTTGATGTAGACCAGCCCGGTAAAGACAGCTTTCGCCACCGTCAGGCCGGCGCCCAAGAGGTTATTCTGGCGTCATCCAACCGATGGGCATTGATGCACGAATTACGCCAACAACAAGAACCGCCGCTGGAATTTCTTTTGTCAAAACTGGCACCGGTTGATCTGGTGCTGGTCGAGGGCTACAAACAACAGAATATTGCCAAAATCGAAGCAGCGCTGGCCCCGGGCAAGCGGCCTTTGCTTGCGTTCGAGAATACTTACGTCAAAGCAGTGGCGGCGGGGTATCAACCCGAAGGATTGCAAGTTCCGATTCTGGATATTAACGATATTCCAGCCATTGCAGATTTTATCCTGCTTCAAACCGGCCTTGTTAAATGAACGGCATTGCACTGGGCGGGCTTTGTGGTTGGCTTTTACTTTTGACACCACAAAAATATCCCGGACCAAAGCGTATATTACAGTGAAAAAGCAGCGAGTTTAATTAATAACCATACGGTCAATGGCAAAGCTTTGTTTCCCTTTAGCGGGATATCTCCCTAAAGCACCCAAGGCTGACCGCTGGTTTAGTTGCGGCCTTCGCCTTCCGCGTTGCCATGCATCCATTCTTCGATGTCATGGGAAATGCCATCTTTTGAGTGGTTCGTTTATACCTTTGAAAGCGGTTTCACATCTGTGCCTTTCTGCTTAACGGAGTTTCAATACTGTTTGCGTCGATTTTTGGCAGGGTAATATGCACCTCCAGCCCGCCATCCGTGGAGTTTGACAGGGTGATTTCGCCGCCATGGGCGTGAATAACCGTGCGGGCAATCGACAGGCCCAAACCGGTGCCGCCGGTTTCAAGATTGCGGGATTTTTCGACCCGCACAAACGGGTCAAACACCCGTTCCAGATCCGCAGCAGGAATGCCGTCGCCCTGGTCTTTGATACAGATATGCACCAGTTTGCCTTTTGATCCGGCAGTGATTTTTGCGCTTTTGCCATAGCGGATGGCGTTTTCAATGACGTTACGCAAGGCGCGGCGCATGGCAACCGGTTTGATACGCACCAAAAGTGCCGGTTCGGTT
>JAKITE010000040.1 GCA_021648225.1 Paracoccaceae bacterium | reverse complement strand
CATGGTCAATTTCTTCCATGCTGGCAAATTTCATGCCCTCGCCCTTCATGCCTTTGCGTTCCAGCGTGACATAATAAAGACCCAAGATCATATCCTGCGATGGCACAATAATCGGTTGGCCGTTTGACGGCGACAGCACGTTATTGGTGGACATCATCAGAACGCGACATTCCAGCTGTGCTTCCAGTGATAACGGCACATGCACCGCCATTTGGTCACCGTCAAAGTCGGCGTTAAAGGCTGAACACACCAGCGGGTGCAGCTGGATGGCTTTGCCCTCGATCAACACAGGTTCAAACGCCTGAATGCCCAAACGGTGCAAGGTTGGCGCACGGTTCAGCATCACCGGATGTTCGCGGATAACTTCGTCCAGAATATCCCAGACATCGGGATGTTCACGTTCAACCAGTTTTTTGGCCTGCTTCACGGTCGAGGACATGCCTTTGGCCTCAAGCCGTGAATAGATGAACGGCTTGAACAGCTCCAGCGCCATCTTTTTCGGCAAACCACATTGATGCAGTTTCAGTTCAGGGCCAGTTACAATTACCGAACGACCCGAGAAATCGACCCGTTTACCCAAAAGGTTCTGACGGAAACGGCCTTGTTTACCCTTAAGCATATCCGACAGCGATTTCAGCGGGCGTTTATTGCCACCCGTAATCACACGACCACGACGGCCATTGTCAAACAATGCGTCCACAGATTCCTGCAACATACGTTTTTCGTTACGGATAATAATATCCGGTGCGCGCAGGTCAATCAGGCGTTTCAGGCGGTTATTGCGGTTGATCACACGACGATACAGATCATTCAGATCCGAGGTCGCGAAACGGCCACCATCAAGGGGCACCAACGGGCGCAATTCTGGTGGGATCACCGGAATAACTGTCATCACCATCCATTCAGGACGGTTGCCGGAACCACGGAAGTTTTCCACCAGTTTCAGACGTTTGATGATTTTCTTTGGCTTCAGCTCGCCAGTGGCAACCTCAAGATCGGCGCGCAGCTGTTCGGCCTCTGCGTCCAGATCAATCGCGGCCAGCATTTCGCGAATGGCTTCTGCACCAATACCGGCGGTAAATGCGTCTGCGCCGTATTGATCTTCGGCATCAAGGAATTCTTCTTCGGTCAGCAACTGGCCGTGTTCCAGTTCCGTCAGGCCGGGTTCGATCACCACATATTGTTCAAAATACAGGATGCGTTCCAGATCACGCAGGGTCATATCCAGCATCAAACCAATGCGCGACGGCAGCGATTTCAGGAACCAGATATGGGCTACGGGCGCGGCCAGATCAATATGGCCCATGCGCTCACGACGCACTTTTTGAAGTGTAACTTCAACACCACATTTCTCGCAGGTCACACCGCGATATTTCATGCGTTTATATTTGCCGCACAGGCATTCATAATCTTTGATCGGGCCAAAGATACGCGCACAGAATAAACCGTCACGTTCAGGTTTGAATGTGCGATAATTGATGGTCTCGGGCTTTTTAATTTCCCCGAACGACCACGATAAAATCCGCTCTGGCGAGGCCAGAGAGATTTTGATTTCGTCAAACGTTTTCATCGGCTGGACCGGATTAAACGGGTTTGTGATTTCCTGGTTCATTTTATGATCCTCAATCTAATTTCCAAATGTAGTGGCGTTAAAACGCCCCTACTCCGCCTCCGAATCCGTCAGCTCGATATTCATACCGAGCGAGCGAATTTCCTTGACCAACACGTTAAACGATTCCGGCACACCTGCCTCGAAATTGTCCTCACCCTTCACAATGCTTTCATAGACTTTCGTCCGTCCGGCAACGTCATCGGATTTGACTGTCAGCATTTCTTGCAGCGTATATGCCGCGCCATATGCTTCCAGCGCCCAGACTTCCATTTCCCCGAAACGCTGCCCGCCAAACTGGGCTTTGCCGCCCAGCGGTTGTTGGGTGACAAGGCTGTAAGGCCCTGTGGAACGCGCGTGGATTTTATCATCCACAAGGTGATGCAGTTTCAGGATGTATTTGATGCCAACCGTTACAGGGCGGACAAATTGCTCGCCTGTGCGGCCATCAAACACGATGGATTGGCCGGATGTATCAAGGCCCGCACGGGTCAGCGCGTCGTTTACGTCGGCTTCTTTGGCACCGTCAAATACAGGCGTGGCAATGGGCACACCGCCGGTTACATTGCTTGCGGCCTCAAGGATCTGGTCTTGGTTAAAGCCCTTGGTGGCCTCGGCGTAAGTATCTTCGCCATACGCAATTTTCATGGCACCCTCAACCGGGGTCATGTCACCGGTGCGGCGATATTCCTTAAGCGCCTCATCAATGGAGTTGCCCAGATTATGCGCCGCCCAACCCATATGGGTTTCCAGAATTTGGCCGATGTTCATCCTTGAGGGCACACCAAGCGGGTTCAACACCACATCAACAGGGGTGCCATCCGCCAAAAACGGCATGTCTTCTTGTGGCACAACCTTGGAGATAACACCTTTGTTGCCGTGACGCCCCGCCATTTTATCGCCGGGCTGCAATTTGCGTTTCACCGCGACAAACACTTTAACCACTTTCATGGCACCCGGTGGCAGATCATCGCCACGACGGATTTTTTCGACTTTGTCGTCAAAACGGGCCTGCATGCGGTTTTTGGCGGCTTCGAACTGGCCGTTCAATGCTTCAACCTGTGCGGCGTCATCATCGGCTGCCAGCGCCAGCTGCCACCATTGGCCACGGCTTAGGGTTTCCAGCAATTCCGTAGTGATTTCGGAACCGGCTTTCACACCTTTGGGGCCTTTGACAGCCTTTTTGCCAATGATCATGGATTTCAGGCGGTTATAGGTATTGCGCTCAAGAATATCCATTTCATCGTCGCGGTCACGCGACAGGCGCTCGACCTCTTCGCGCTCAATCTGGATGGCGCGTTCGTCTTTGTCGATACCGTGGCGGTTAAACACACGGACCTCGACAACTGTGCCAAAATCACCGGGTTTCAGGCGCAAGGATGTGTCGCGCACATCGGATGCTTTTTCACCAAAGATCGCGCGGAGAAGTTTTTCCTCCGGCGTCATGGCGCTTTCGCCTTTGGGGGTGATTTTGCCAACCAGAATGTCGCTTGGGCCAACTTCGGCACCAATATAGACAATACCGGCCTCGTCCAGGTTCCGTAAGGCTTCTTCGCCTACATTTGGAATATCACGGGTGATTTCCTCTGGTCCCAGCTTCGTGTCACGCGCGGCAACCTCGAATTCCTCAATGTGGATCGAGGTGAACACGTCGTCTTTGACGATACGTTCAGAAATCAGGATGGAGTCTTCGTAGTTATAACCATTCCAAGGCATAAACGCGACCATCACGTTTTTACCCAAAGCCAATTCACCCAGATCCGTGGATGGACCATCAGCGATTACTTCGCCTTTATGAACAATGTCACCAACCTTCACCAAGGGGCGCTGGTTGATACAGGTGTTCTGGTTTGAACGCTGGAATTTCCGCAACCGGTAAATATCCACGCCCGGATCGCCAACCGACAGATCAGCCGTGGCGCGCACAACAATACGCATCGCGTCTACCTGATCAATCACACCATCGCGCGTTGCAACAATTGCCGCACCGGAATCCCGTGCTACGACTTCTTCAATGCCGGTGCCCACATAAGGCGCTTCGGCTTTGACCAGAGGCACGGCCTGACGTTGCATGTTTGACCCCATCAGGGCCCGGTTCGCATCGTCGTTTTCCAGAAACGGAATCAAGGATGCCGCAACCGATACCAGCTGTTTGGGGGAAACGTCGATCAGGTCGATGTTTTCCGGCGGGTTCAGCATATGTTCACCGCCCTGGCGGGTGGAGATCAGATCATTTTTGAAACGACCATTTTCGTCAAGATTGGCATTGGCCTGCGCCACGGTGTAACGCATTTCCTCGGTCGCCGACATATATTTGACTTCGTCGGTAACAACGCCGTCTTTCACAAGACGATAAGGCGTTTCTATAAAGCCGTATTTGTTAACCTTGGCGAATGAAGCCAACGAGTTGATCAGACCAATGTTTGGCCCCTCGGGGGTTTCAATCGGGCACATACGACCATAATGGGTTGGATGCACATCGCGCACCTCAAAACCGGCACGTTCACGCGTAAGACCCCCCGGGCCAAGCGCCGAGAGGCGGCGTTTATGGGTGACTTCGGATAATGGATTGGTTTGGTCCATGAATTGCGACAATTGGCTAGAACCAAAGAATTCACGCACCGCAGCCGCTGCCGGTTTGGCGTTGATCAGGTCTTGCGGCATTACCGCATCGATCTCTACACTGCTCATGCGTTCCCGAATGGCGCGCTCCATCCGCAGCAAGCCGACGCGATACTGGTTTTCCATCAGCTCACCAACCGAACGCACACGACGGTTACCAAGATGGTCGATATCATCAACAGTGCCACGGCCATCGCGCAATTCAACAAGGCCTTTGACAACGGCAACAATGTCTTCTTTGCGAAGGGTGCGTTGGGTATCGGGCACATCAAGTTGCAAGCGCATGTTCATTTTCACACGGCCAACCGTGGACAGATCAAAACGATCAGAATCAAAGAACATGGTGTCAAACATCTGTGACGCCGCTTCAACGGTGGGCGGTTCGCCCGGGCGCATCACGCGGTAAATATCCAAAAGCGCGGTGTTACGGTTCAGGTTTTTATCCAGCGCCATGGTGTTACGCATATACGGACCGACATTGATGTTATCGATATCCAGTGTCGGAATTTTGGTAACGCCGTTATCCAGCAGGGTTTTCAGCGTGCCGCCAGTAACCTCACCGGCTTTGTCCAGCTCTTCGGTGATTTCACCGCCAGCCTCGATCCAGATTTCACCGGTTTCCTCGTTGATGATGTCTTGCGCCGAAAAACGGCCAAGGATCAATTCAAACGGCAGCAGAATCTCCTTGACGGAGCCTTCCTCGATCAGCTTTTTAACTGTGCGCGGCGTGACTTTTTTGCCTGCTTCGGCAATCACTTCGCCGGTTTTGGCATCGACGATGTCATAAGTCGGCTTGGTGCCTTTGATGCGCTCGGGGAAAAACTTGGTTGCCCAGCCTTTTTTCTTTTTGTTCAGCTTGAAATCAACCGTGTCATAATAAGCATCCATGATGCTTTCCTGATCCATGCCCAGCGCATAAAGCAGTGTGGTTACCGGCAGTTTCCGGCGACGGTCGATACGGGTGTAAACATTGTCTTTGGCATCAAATTCAAAATCAAGCCACGAACCGCGATAGGGAATAATGCGGCTGGTGAACAATAATTTGCCAGAACTATGGGTTTTGCCTTTGTCATGGTCAAAGAACACACCGGGCGAGCGGTGCATCTGGCTGACGATCACCCGTTCGGTGCCGTTGACAATAAACGTGCCGATGTCGGTCATCAGGGGCATATCGCCCATGAACACGTCTTGTTCCTTGATGTCTTTTACGGTGCGGGCACCTGTGTCTTCGTCAACATCAAACACGATCAGGCGCAGGGTAACCTTTAGCGGGGCGCTATAGGTCATGTCGCGCTGCATGCATTCCTCAACGTCGTATTTCGGCTTTTCCAGCTCGTATTTTACGAATTCAATGGTCGCGGTTTCGTTAAAATCCTTGATCGGGAATACCGAGTGGAAAACCGCGTTGATGCCTTTGTCGTCCAATGGCTGCGGCTGATCACCGGAATTCAGGAAAAGATCATACGAGCTTTTCTGAACCTGAATCAAATTTGGCATTTTTGCCACTTCGCGAATGTGACCGTAATACTTGCGAATACGTTTACGACCTGAAAATGTCTGAGCCATTTTTCTTACCTCTTTCAACGCTTGAAGGGCGACTGGGAACGCCCAAACAATGCACTGCGGTCGACCTGCCAATTCTTGCAAAGCTCCCACACTTTGCTTCCGGCATGTCTGCACCTTTCAGGGGGCCCATTGGGGCACCCAGAAAGACGCAAACAGTCGGACCCGTTATGTTAACGGATCCGACCTTATTTTCATGACTGCGGCCAAGGCCGCGTCAGATTACTTCAGTTCAACCGTGGCGCCAGCGGCTTCCAGTTTGGCTTTCAGCTCTTCGGCTTCGGCTTTGGAAACGCCTTCTTTAACGGCTTTGCCGCCTGCGTCTACAACGTCCTTGGCTTCTTTGAGGCCCAGGCCGGTGATGGCGCGAACTTCTTTGATGACGGCGATTTTCTTGTCACCCGGGGAAACCAGGATAACGTCGAATTCGTCTTTTTCTTCTTCAGCAGCACCGCCACCGTCAGCAGCAGCCATAACAACAGCGCCACCAGCAGCTGGCTCGATGCCGTGCTCGTCTTTAAGGATATTTTTCAGTTCTACAGCTTCGAGAAGGGTCAGACCAACAATCTCATCAGCAAGTTTTTTCAGATCAGCCATTTTATGCTCTCCGTTAATCAGTTTCAATTTATTCCGGTTAGATCGCGTTCGCGCATCAGCCGGTCATATAGTCGAGATATTATGCCGCCTGCTCTTCGAGGGTAGAAAGTATACCCGCGATATTGCTGGCAGGAGCGCCAATCGCGCTGGCAATGTTGCTGGCCGGGGAACCCAGACAAGCAGCGATAGAGGCAAGAACCTCTTCACGGCTTGGCATGGCTGCCACAGCTTTAACACCGGCAACGTCCAGAACTGTATCGCCCATGGCACCGCCAAGAATAACGAGCTTGTCGTTATCTTTGGAAAATGCCTGCGCTACTTTCGCAGCGGCAACCGGGTCAGCCGAAAAGGCCAGAACAGTCTGGCCCGTCAAAAGATCGCCGATGCTTTCGCTGGCTTTCCCCTTCAGGGCAATTTTGGCGAGCCTGTTTTTGGCAACGCGAACCGATGCGCCAGCTTCGCTCATGCGAAGGCGCAGGTCCGTCATATCTGCAACTGTAAGACCAACGTAATGTGCTACCACAACCACGCCAGAGTCCGTGAAGATTTGATCGAGTTCACCGATCACTGCTTCTTTTTGGGCTCTATCCACAGAATTGCTCCAAGTTTATGGAAGGGTCGCCCCCTCCGGCTCAAATTCATTGGGCCACAACATGCAGCCCAACGTCTTACGGTCCTTACGAAACCAGCCAAAATCCCCCATGGGCTTGCACCCAAAATTGATCCTGTTTGCTTCCGTCTCAAGCAGGAATTATGCCAAAAGGCACCCACTATCTCGGACGAAAACGGGCCATTACAGCCCGCCTAACCCCTTGCGGGGATCTTTTACTCGGCAGTCGCGGTTGCGATGTCGAGTGTAACGCCCGGCCCCATGGTGGAGCTAAGCGCGATTTTCTTTACATATGTGCCTTTGGCACCCGTTGGGCGGGCTTTTTGAATCGCCGCCACAATGGCTTTGACATTTTCTGCCAAGGCTTTTTCGCTGAATGAAGCCTTACCAATACCCGCATGCACAACACCGGCTTTTTCAGCCTTGAACTGCACTTCGCCACCTTTGGCAGCTTCAACAGCGGCTTTGATGTCCATGGTAACCGTGCCAACCCGAGGGTTTGGCATCAGGTTGCGTGGCCCAAGGATTTTGCCCAGACGGCCAACAATCGGCATCATGTCAGGGGTTGCAATGCAACGGTCAAAATCAAGGTTGCCCTGCTGGATTTGCTCCATCAGGTCTTCCGCGCCAACGATATCCGCACCGGCTTTGGTGGCTTCTTCGGCTTTTGCATCGCGGGCAAAAACCGCAACCCGCATGGTTTTACCGGTGCCGTTTGGCAAGGCACACACACCACGGACCATTTGGTCAGCGTGGCGCGGGTCAACACCCAGCGCAAATACGATGTCAACAGTTTCGTCAAATTTTGCGGTTGCGTTGGCTTTGACCAATGCAACGGCCTCTTCAACAGATACTTCACTTTTGCCAGCAAAAGCTGCTTTGGCGGCGGTAAAACGTTTTCCTACATTTGCCATAAGACTAACCCTTTACCTCGATACCCATCGAACGGGCAGAACCCATGATGATTTTCATCCCACCTTCGATATCAACCGCATTCAGGTCACGCATCTTGGCTTCGGCAATTTCTTTTACCTGCTTCAGTGTTACCGAACCCACGACCTCTTTGGCGGGATTATTGGCACCGGATTTCAAACCGGCCGCTTTTTTCAGCATATAGGATGCCGGCGGGGTTTTGATGTCCATGGTAAAGGATTTATCAACATAATAGGTGATAATGGTCGGGCAAGGTGCGCCGGCCTCCAGTTCCTGTGTTTTGGCGTTAAACGCCTTACAGAATTCCATGATGTTAATGCCGCGCTGGCCCAATGCTGGGCCGACGGGGGGCGACGGGTTTGCCTTGCCGGCGGGGACTTGTAGCTTAAGCGTCCCGGCTATCTTCTTGGCCATGTTGGCCTCCTTTGTATACCGCCCGATGGTCGCAACCGGTCGGGCATCGTGGTAGTGTGGTCTGGTCCAGGCGTGCGCGCCCTCGCCTCCCACACTCGGGGGTTATCAGGTCTGTTTAGAAACCTGCGTAAATTCAAGCTCGACCGGCGTTGCGCGGCCAAAAATAGATACAGTCACTTTCAGACGGGCATTTTCCATGTCCACATCCTCAACCATGCCGCCAAAGCCCTCAAACGGGCCGTCGATGACATTAACTGTTTCGCCAATATCAAAGAAAATCAGATTGCGCGGACCATCGGCGGTTTCATCAACCTGATTGAGAATCGCGGCAACTTCCGAATCGCGCATTGGCGATGGCGTGTTTTGCGCGCCCAAGAAACCAGTCACACGATTGATGCTGTTAATGGCGTGATAAGCGCGGTCGGTCAGCTCCATTTGCACCAGAACATAACCCGGCATAAAGCGGCGCTCGCGGGTGATTTTTTTGCCACGGCGCATTTCCAGCACTTCTTCGGTGGGGACCAAAACCTGAATGATTTCATCCTCCAGCCCTTTTTGGCGCACGGCCTCATGGATCGCTTCTTCAACTTTCTTTTCGAAGTTCGAAAGAACGCTTACTGAATACCAGCGTATCGCCATTATGCCCGTGACCTCAAATTTGTTGACGCTATCGTCATTATTACGTTTTATTACAGGGGGTTAACCCGATACTTCCAAACAAACAAAAACGCGCTAACGAATCGAAGCGCGCCGTTCATAGGTGGAAGCGTTGCCTATACAACCGGAACCAATTGGAATCAAGAGGCGGCGGTAAGCAATGTCTCCAGACCGAACTTGATAACAAGATCAACCAGCAAGAAAAAGATCGCCGCAAGAACCGCCATGACCAGAACCATGGCCGTGGTCAAAAGCGTTTCGCGACGGGTAGGCCAAACGACCTTTGAAACCTCAGCACGAACCTGCTGGATAAACTGAAATGGGTTGGTACGCGCCATGGGAATTCCTCTGCTTAATACGATACATTAATCGCGTCTGTGTCACATACGGGTTCACTGGATAAAGTTCAAGATGCCACTTGCTTAGCAAGCAGATAGTTTGGGTTTGAGGTTCCAAGAGGTTTTTAGTTCAATTTTGTGCGGAGGTCCGGTTTGAGGCCACACCTACAGGAATAGCATTTCCTAGGGTAGCTCTTGGATTGCAATCCAACTGAAGCCTTGCAAGGATAAGAAGTCACAAAATAGCAACTTAAGAGGTCACGATCAACATGGCGATTAAGAAAAGGAAGGGTTTTGATATTGGGCTAATGTTGGCAAAACTATCGGAGGATCGAACGCTAAATCCTGATGTAACAATCTCTCCAAAAGGCCTTGACACATGGGATAAATGTGAGAGTTTTTTAAGAACAGCGGTTGTCGAAAACGGCAAATCTAACGCCTTTGTTGGCAGTGTCGTGCGAGAAGCCATGTCGGCGGAACAAGACCTCAATGAACAGAAATTCATTGAGCATTGCAACCGTATTGCTAGCATCAAGGAACAAACTGCCCGACAACCGTATAAAGTCGTGTTTCCTGTTTGGGAAAGCACAGGCCTTATACGTGGGCAAAAGAGGTGGAATGACGTATCGATCATGTTTGGCGCAAGTCCAGTTTCTAATTTTTTGCGTCGGGCCAAGCACGAAAGAGCCGAACAGTTAAAGCGTCAAGAGGACTGCTTTCCTATAAATATGCAAGGAATTAACGACTTGCCTTTAGCTGTTTGCTCGGTCCAAGCGATTGATGCTTACGATGCGTTTGAATTAGCAGAAAGTGCTATTTCCATAGAGCTGGGCTTGTATTCCATATTCTTAAACAGGGGGAAATTCATATTAACAAACGATCCAAGCCGCCCAATCAGTACGGTTTTACTTGCCCCCCACATGACAGTTCATGACCTGTCGGGGGGAATGAGCAGTGACATCTTTTGGTATAATGAATGGCCAAAACGCATGGTGATAAAGGATTTACCTAAAGCAACAGCCATAAAAATTCATGCAAACGTTGAGAAAGCGCGTAAGAAAATCCGGCGACTCCCTTGGCGGAGTATGGCCGAAAAGGCGCTTGTGCGCCACCATGCTGCATTTTCTCAAAGTGATCTAGAAGCGTCTTTTCTGGATGGCTGGAGGTTATTGGAGGCTATCGGAGGGCACCCGTTTGAAAAGGGTGAGACTCTTGTCAAACGGGCTGCTTGGTTTTTTGAAAATAGAGACGAGATGTTTCAGATTGGAATTCATTTGATGCATAGGAGAAATCTGATCTCTCATGGGCGGCCTATTCAAGCCAATGACAAGGAAGGATTAGCATTCCAGATGAAAGAGTTCCTGACTCCTTTTCTCCGTACGATTTTAACTAACCCTTTTAGTTTCAAGGACATTGAGGAGCTATGGAAATTCTGCGATCTTCCAACCAACAAGGAAATGCGGAAACGTCAGATGTACCTACTCAAGTGCGGAGTTGAATTTAGGCAAGAGAAATAGCATCGCAGGATGCAGTCTTGAAACCTTTGCATAAATACTCTTCTTCGGCGATTTTGTTCCACATAATCGCCCTTGGATAAAATTACGTAAAGCTGCAATTCCCCCTCAAAAAGCTGTGTAATCCAATCTATCTGGCGGCAATTAAAAATTCTGGCGCGCAGGCCTCAACCTATGTGGCATTTTACACCTGCATGGCTGCCATGCGTTTTGGCCACGCCTTATGCCCTATACATTTGCCCCAAAACCCCATAGATGCAGCCGCTTGTCATTCCGAAAAGAGACCGCCGTGATCGAAACACTCAAAAATGCGCTGGATAAGCGCGGCTATGAAACCCTGACCCAAGTGCAAAAGGATGTAACCGACCCCGCGCTGGAAAGCTCGGACCTGTTGGTTTCGGCCCAAACCGGCTCTGGCAAGACCGTTGCCTTTGGTTTGGCCATCGCGCCAACCATTCTTGAGGCCGACGGCTGTTTCAGCCGTGCCAACAAACCTTTGGCGCTGGTAATTGCACCCACGCGTGAATTGGCCCTGCAGGTCAAACGTGAACTTGACTGGCTATATGCCGGTGCGGGCGCGGTTGTTGCATCTTGTGTGGGTGGCATGGATATGCGCACCGAACGGCGCAATCTGGATCGTGGCGCGCATATTGTTGTGGCCACACCGGGGCGCTTGCGCGACCATATCCAGCGTAATTCGATCAAGCTGGGCGATATCCGCGCTGTGGTGCTTGATGAAGCAGACGAAATGCTGGATCTCGGCTTTCGCGAGGATCTGGAGTTTATTCTGGAACAAGCGCCAGATGATCGCCGCACCCTGATGTTCTCGGCCACCGTGCCAAAAATGATTGCCACCTTGGCCAGAAATTACCAAAAAGACGCGGTGCGGGTTACCGCTGTGGGCGAATCGCGCCAGCATGACGATATTGAATATCGCGCCTTGAACGTCGCCCCGCGCGACAGCGAAAATGCCATCATCAATGTATTGCGCTATTACGAGGCCAAAAATGCCTTGGTTTTCTGCAACACCCGCGCCATGGTCAACCGCCTGACCACGCGGTTTTCCAATCGTGGCTTTTCGGTTGTGGCCCTGTCCGGCGAGCTGTCGCAAAATGAACGCACCCATGCATTACAAGCCATGCGCGATGGTCGTGCGCGGGTATGTGTGGCCACCGATGTGGCGGCGCGCGGCATTGATCTGCCCAATCTGGAACTGGTGATCCATGCGGATCTGCCCAGCAATTCCGAAACCTTACTGCACCGTTCAGGCCGCACAGGCCGCGCCGGGCGCAAAGGTGTTTCTACCCTGATCGTGCCACCAAAAGCGCGGCGCAAGGCTGAACGCCTGTTGCGCGGTGCCAAAGTCGATGCCAACTGGGGCGAGGCACCTTCTGCCGATGCAGTAATCAAACGCGACAATGAGCGCCTGATTGATGCGCCAACCTGGACTCAGGAAATCTCCGAGGACGAACGCAGTGCCGTTGACAGACTGGTTGAAAAATTCAGCGCTGAACAGTTGGCAGCTGCATTTTTGCGGGTGAACAACGCCAAACAATCCGCCCCCGAAGAACTAGGCGTGTCGCATGAAAAAGGCAAACCGGCCCCGCGCACTACGTTTGGCCCCAGCGTCTGGTTCAGCCTGAACATTGGCCGCAGCCAGCGCGCCGAAGCAAAATGGCTGCTGCCCGCCCTTTGCAAAGGCGGCAACATAGACAATGGCGATATCGGTGCCATTCGGGTGCAGGAAAACGAAACTTTTATCGAGATAACCAAGAAAAGCCTGAACGGTTTTACCAAGGCATTGGGCAAGGGCCTTCAGCTCGAAGACCGTGGCCAGTTGAAATTGCTGGATAAAGCGCCAGACATTGCCAACATGCCCCGCCCGAGATTCGAGGGTAAAGGTAAAAAGCCGTATGATAAAAAACCCTACGACAAGTCTGATAAAAAACCCTATGACAAAAAGAAAAAATCTTTCGACAAAAAGCCCAAATGGCAGCCGGAATCAGACGCCGCCTTTAATGAGGGGCCGGATACCAGCAAAAAGAAACGCCCCAAGAAAAACGCCGCCCCCGGAAAACCGGCCGCACCGGCCAATACCAAAAACAAAGGCAAACGCCGCAAGCCTGCTAAACGGGATTAGGTCTATTCCTGCTCCATCGAGCTAACCCAGTTTTTCAGGAAATTTTCTTTTTTAAGCCGGTCCAGAAACACCAACAGCCCCGGCCCCAGCCGAATGGGCCGCGCGGCACTGTTGGCGCGCAATTGCGCCGCATCAATCGGGGGCAAGCTGGTTTGTTTTGCCAGCTCTGGCCGTGCATTCAACTCGGCAAGAAAATCAATCATCTGGCCGGCTTGGTCAGGGTTTTGCGCGTTATGCGGAATAAGCGCGGTGCGCAGCATCACGTTGACATAATCGCTAAACTGCACAATCCGCAGGCTGGGGAATTCTGCCAACCGCGAGCTGGCATAGCTGCCCACCACATTATAGGCCAAGGCCAGCTGCCCCGATGCCACATCGCGGATCATAGCGCCCGAGCCACCATATAGCCGCGCGTTCAACCGGCCCATGACCTCGGTCAGCCGCCAATAGGAATCGGAATTGCGCGAATCCTGCGTGGCAAAAAGATACCCCGCGCCGGAAATACGCACATCATAGGTGCCAATGCGGCCATCAAACATCTCGGGATTATCGCGCAACAGCGAAATCAGCTCTTCGCGGGTTTGGGGCGGGGTTATACCGGCAAAGGCAGTGGTTGAGATAATCATGACCGCGGGTTCCTGGGTAAAAGCAAAAATCTGGTCGCGCCAAACAGCCCATTCCGGCAAGGCCGATGTTGCATTTGAGGCGTATGTCTGCGCAAACCCGTCATTGGCCAGCTTGGTTTGCAGATCCATGGCGGATGAAATCGCCAGATCAAATTCTGCGCCCTCGACATAGATTGCCTTCATCAATTCGGTGCTGCTGGCGATCACATATTCAATATGAATATTCGGATAGTCTTGCTGAAATGCCCGAATAATCGGTTCAAACACATTGGCATCAGCGGTGGAAATGATTTTCAACGTCACCAGACCATCCCTTGCGGGATAAAACACCCTGCTTTCTATTTCAAACGCAGCTGCGCGCCATGGCATCAAGGCTGCAATAATCAGATTTATGGCAAGAAAAGCGAAACGCATGCGCCGTTTCCTTTCGGGTTGGATTGAATTTGAATATAGCCCCCATGGGCGCGGGCAACCACATCGGCAATGGTCAGGCCCAGCCCCGAACCGACAATATCGGCCACATTTTCACCCCGCGAAAACCGTTTGGTCAAACTGCCAAGATCAGCCGTGCCAAAACCGCGCCCCTGATCACAAAAAGATATTTCAGTGGTTTTGCCCCGGGTCAGCCGGATGATTATCTCGCTATCTGCTGGGGAATATTTGATGGCATTGTCCAGAATATTACGCAGGGCATTCTGCATCAAAATCGGATCACCAACAAAAGGGCAAGGTTTTTCGGGGATTTCCAGCAACAGGTTTATGTCTTTCAGTCCCGCGGTTGGCGAAAGATGCTCACAGGTATCACGGGTTAGCCCACCCAGATCAAATTTCTTGGCCAGCAGGTTATCTGTGCGAAAGGTCACCATGGCATGGTCCAGCAATTGCCCGGCCGAGCGTGAACTTTCATCCACTGCCCTGATCATTTCACGCAAGGCTTTTTTATCCTCGGGGTCTTCCATACGGCGCAAGGCAATCTCGGCGCGGGTGCGCACAATCGCCAGCGGGGTGCGCACGCGATGCGCCGCCTCGGCTACAAAATCTTCGGATTGGGCCAAGGAACTGCGCAGCCGGTTCATAAAATTGTTCAATGCGCCAACCAGCGGCACCAATTCACTGGGCAGTTTGGCTTTGACAGGGCTAAGGTCTTGCGGGCCGCGACGTTGGATCGACTGGGTCATGCGCCGCAAGGGTGCCAATGCCGATTGGGCCGCCAGCAGGCTAAGCGCAATGGCAAACAGGAAAAACCCGAACCCTACCGCCGCCGCAGTTGCCGATATGCGCGATGAAATCATCGCCAGCCCCAACCGGGTTTGGGCGACAATCGTGGTGGTATTCACCGCCTGACCACCCAGACTGACCGGACGGGTGATCGCCACCGACCGGACCTCTTCGTCGCGAAAAACAAAGGTGGAAAACACCGGATCAGGGCCAGGTAAATCAGGGTCGGGTAAATCAGCGTATCCGGTCAGGGTTTCGCCATCGACAATGATGCGGTAAAATACCCTGTCCTGACTGATAGACCCCAACATCGACAGCGCCGAATAGGGCAATTCCAGATTAACCATGCCCCGTTCCGAATAAAGCGCATCGGCAATGGATGTGGCCGAGGCCGCCAGAATGTTATCCTGCGTTTCGGTTGCGGCTTGTTCGGCCACCGCCCGCACAATCAGGTAAAACGCAAAAGACAATATCGCCGCCACCAGCGATAGCTGCACAATCAAACGGCGACGAATGGAATTGGACCTGAGCGAAAAAATCATTCGGTTTTCGCCAATCGATACCCCAAGCCGCGCACGGTTTCGATTTTAATCGCCGAACCATCCAGTTTTTTGCGCAACCGCCCCACATAGACCTCGATGGCGTTTTCCGACACGTCTTCGGAAAAGGAAAACAGCCGGTCCATCAGGTGCGATTTTGAAAATATCTGCGCCGGATTGGTGAAAAATATTTCCAGCAGGCGTAATTCGCGGTTTCGCAGAAACTCCACTCGCCCATCCATGGTTAAATGGCTGTTCATCGAATCAAGAATAACCCCTTCAAAGCTGCGCGCATTGATGGCTGACCCGCCTTGGCGACGCAAAACCGCACGACAACGGGCCTCCAATTCCGAAAAATCAAACGGTTTGGTCAAAAAATCATCAGCGCCCAGATCAAGCAAACCCACCCTGTCAGATACTTGTGAACGCGCGGTCAGCACAATTACCGGCGTGCTGTTTTCACCGCGACGATGGCTGGCCAGAAAATCCCGCCCATCGCCATCAGGCAGCATAATATCCAGCAAAATAAGGTCGTATTCGGCCACGTCGATAAACCCCTGCGCGGTGGCAAGATCGGGCGCGTGGTCAATCACATGCCCGTCCAGCGCCAGCCGGTCAGCCACCGCTTTGGCCAGTTCTTTGTTATCTTCAACCAACAGGTATCGCACAGGGTGCCTCTTTTTCCAGGTCATAACAGGCCCGTGACAGGTTCATGTCAGGTTCGCTGCCTTAACTGACACAATGTGCGCAGCCAATCGCGTATGTCAAATAAGCAAAAAATTCTCAGGAGGAATGAAATGTCTAAACACTTTTTCAAAACATTTGCCATCGCGGCAACCCTAGGCATGGGGGCACCGGTTATTGCAACCGCACAAGCAGCAGAATGTATCGCCCCTGCCAACCCCGGCGGTGGCTGGGATTTCACCTGTCGTCAAATCGGCAAAATCATGTTTGACATCGGCGCGGTTGATAAACCGATCCAAGTAACAAACATGGCTGGCGGCGGTGGCGGCCTTGCCTTTACCAATGTGGTGGCCGAGCGCAATGAAGACGCTAATCTGATCATCGCGGCATCCACGGCAACCTCCACCCGACTGGCCCAAAACGCCTATGCTGGCATGACCGCTGACCAAGTGCGCTTTGTCGGTGCCATCGGCATTGACCCCGGCGTAATTGTAGTGGCGGCGGACAGCCCGTTTATGACCCTAAGTGATCTGCTTGAGGCCGTTGTGGCGGACCCTGCTTCGGTTACTTTTGCCGGTGGTTCTGCGGTTGGCGGCTTTGACCATATGAAACCTCTGATGCTGTTGCAGCGCGCTGGTTTAACTGACATCACAACCGTTAAATATATCGGGCTTGATGGCGGCGGCGATGCGATCACCCAGACCATTGGCGGCTTTACCCAGGCCATGACCGGCGACATGTCGGAAATTGTCGGCTTTCTTGCCTCTGGCGACATTCGTGCCTTGGCAGTTCTGACCGCTGAGCGTGTTGATGGGTTTGAAGACATTCCCACCGCGATTGAGCAAGGCTATGACGTGGTTGCCGGTAACTGGCGTGGTCTTTACATCCCGCGCGGCGTTTCGGATGAAACCTTTCAAATGTGGGCCGGTCGTCTGCAACAGGTGGCTGATTCTGATGAATGGGCCGAAGCCATGGCCGCAAACGGTCTGGCACCGTTCACCTTGGTTGGGGATGACTTTCAGGCCTATATCGACAATCTGATTGTTGAAATTCGCCAGATGAGCATCGAGATTGGAGTTATCCAATAATGGCCTCTGACCGGATATTTGGTCTGGTCGTGGCAGTTGTGGCGCTTGCATATATTGCAGGCGCCACGCAAATCCAGACCAGTTTTTTAAGCGACCCTGTCGGGCCGAAAACCTTTCCGATTATCATAGGGTCAGTGGCCACCATTGCGGGGCTGTTTATGGTTTTCAAACCCGACCCGGAACCGGACTGGCCTGTTTTACGCACCTTTGGTGCCTTGTTTTTTGCCGTGGTTGTTTTGGTTTTATATGCCTTTGCGCTGAAACCGATGGGCTTTCTTATTCCAACCGCAATCACTGCTGCGGTGCTTAGCTATCAAATCAAGCCACAGGTCTTGAAAGCCGCACTTTCGGGGCTTGGGCTTTCGGTCGGGCTGTTTCTTTTATTCAAATTTGCTTTGGATCTGGGCCTTGTCGGCTTTCCAAAAAGCTGGACGGGTTAACTCATGGATATCATGTCAAATCTCGCGCTCGGGTTTTCCATTGCGCTTTCACCTTATACTTTAATGCTGGCAGTGGCCGGTTGTTTTCTGGGCACTATTATTGGCGCCTTGCCGGGGCTTGGCCCTTCAAACGGGGTGGCGATTCTTATTCCCATCACCTTTACCCTTGGCCTTGATGCAACATCGGCTTTGGTGCTGATGACCTCGGTTTATTACGGGGCGATGTATGGTGGGCGGATCAGTTCGATATTGCTGAATATCCCCGGCGATGAACCGGCGCTGATGACCACACTTGACGGTTATCCGATGGCCAAACAGGGCCGCGCCGGCGATGCACTGGTTTTGTCAGGCTTTGCGTCATTTTACGGGGCGTTATTTGCCACCATTGGCCTGATGCTTTTGGCCCCTATGTTGTCTCGCGTTGCCTATCAATTTGGTCAAGCTGAATATTTTGCCCTGTATCTGCTGGCGTTTTGCACCCTTGGCGGCATGGCCAGTAACAATCAGGCCAAATCGGCGATTGCCGCCTGTATCGGGCTTGGCATTGCCATGATCGGCTATGATTCGCGCGGTATGCCGCGCCTGACCGGCGGCAACCTGCATCTTTATGACGGCATTGATTTTCTGGTGGCAATCGTGGGCCTGTTTGCCATTGCCGAAGTATTTTTCTTTATCGAAAGTCACGGCAAAAAATCCTCTATCGGGGTAAAGCTCGACAAGGTCCGTATCCCGTGGAAAGATATTTACACAACCCGCTGGACCATGCTTCGATCCTCTATCGTTGGCTTTGTTGCCGGAATTTTGCCGGGTGCGGGCGCATCTTTGGGCAGCTTTCTGGCCTATATGTCGGAAAAATCCATCGCTGGCAAAGATAGCGGCTTTGGCAAAGGCGCCATCAAAGGCGTTGCCGCCCCCGAGGCTGGAAATAACGCTGCCGCCGGTGGTGCATTGGTGCCGATGCTAACCCTAGGTGTGCCGGGTTCGGGCACCACGGCAGTATTGCTGGCCTTGTTGATGACCCTGAACATCACCCCCGGCCCGACCTTGTTTACCGACCGCCCCGAGGTAGTATGGGGCTTGATCGCATCGCTGTTGATTGCCAATTTTGTGCTGTTGCTGATGAATGTGCCGATGGTGAAAATATTTGTCAAAGTCCTGATGGTGCCACCATGGATCTTGCTGCCGGGGGTTACCATGGTTTCCTTTGTTGGCATTTATTCGCTTTCGGGCAGCTATTTTGATCTGTTGCTGATGGTGGGTTTCGGGGTGCTTGGCTATGTGCTGAGAAAACTGGATATCCCCACGGTTCCGGTTATTCTGGGCATTTTGCTGGGCGGCAAAATGGAAGACGCTTTGCGCAATGCCATGGTAATTTCGGGGGGGGATGCGATGTATCTGTTTTCCTCGCCCATCGCGATCGGGTTGTGGATTGCGGCGATTGTCGGGTTTGTGGCGCCGATGTTTTTGCGTCGTTTCTTGAAAAAACCCCAAGCGATCACCGATTAGATGGTTAAGGTGCTGATCCCGTCTGGCGCGCTTGGTCTGAATTATGACCAAGCCGCGCTGGAACGCGGGCTGATGCAAATGCCCGATATTATTGCCATTGATGGCGGTTCCACCGATTCCGGCCCTGCCTATCTGGGGCAGGGTATTTCAAAATATTCGCGCGCCTCGACCCGCATTGAATGGCGCGGATTGATGATTGCCCGCGCCAAAATCAACGTGCCTTTGGTGATCGGTTCTGCGGGGACTTGCGGCGCAGATAGCGCGGTGGACTGGCTGTTGGAAATCACCCGTGAAATCGCTGATGAACTGGGGCAAAAACTGAAAATCACGGTGCTGAAATCTTCGCAGCCTAACGCTCGTATCATTGAGGCGCTGGCGGCCGGGCGGGTTCACAGCCTGCCCAACGCGCCTGAAATATCTACGGAAATTCTGGAAAGTTGCACCAATATAGTCGCCCTCGCGGGGGCCGAACAAATTACCGAGGCCCTGAACACCGGTGCCGATATTATCATCGCGGGCCGCACCACCGATGCCGCAATTATCGCCGCCCTGCCCCTGATGCGCGGGTTGCATGCCGGTGCCGCATGGCATGGTGCCAAAATCGGAGAATGCGGCGCGCTTTGCGCCACCAACCCGCAATCGGGTGTGATTATTGTTGAATTTGACCAGCAGGGTTTTACCATCACCCCCATGGCCAAAAATGCCCGCGCCACCCCACATCCGGTTTCGGCCCATATGC
>JAKITE010000039.1 GCA_021648225.1 Paracoccaceae bacterium | reverse complement strand
CTTTGTTTCGGGTGAAATACTGAATGCCTATCTTACATCTGGGTCAACCAAAATTGGTGCGACCGAAGAAATCGAGCGCCGCCAAAAGGCATAATCTGGCATCGAAAGATAAGGGTGCCCGCTCATTGTTCTTTCTCCAGACCAAGGATATTGTAAATAAAGTTTTCCAAGACAGCCTTACCAAATATTGCATTGCCATGTGTTGGGTCAACTTGCCAGTATTCTTCACTCATGAAGCCATTTTCGTCTAAGGCGTGCTCGGGTATCGGCACATACTCTATATCGCTTGCCGCGCAGTATTCTTTTGCAAGCTGGCAGAACAGCCGCCACAATTTGTACCTAAGGTGGCTGGGCGCAACGCCAAGCTCGTCAATTCTTTCTTTGTATGGCCCTGCATATTTAATAATATGGGCTTCGCTTGGAATAGGGGTCGGGCATTCAAGCTGAAAAACGGGAAGGCTTTCCGGCGCCATTTTTCGGATTTTATCGAGTATGCTTGCCAACTTGGCGGTCTGGAACCTCAATTGAGATTTTACGAACTCTTCAGGTATGAGTTCTCGGGCATCGTCAACAAACAAGGAAGAGTCTTCTGAAAGAAAAAAATCAAATTTTCTTGGGTGGTTTATCAGTCCAAGATTATTGTGCTCTTTGCCGTAGGCAAGTAACAAAAGCGCATCGCACGCCAACAATGAATCCCGGATCACTGAGTCAAGATGAGGGTCCATCACATAAGGTGGAGCTCCGGATAATGTCGGGCTTTTTTGAATGGTATGTATTTGCAAGAACTCTAACGTGAAGGCACCACCATTTATGCCGTCCACCAACTGCGCCCCGCCTCGCAATGCATTCACATGACTGTGCCCTAGTATCACTATTCTTTTAACCAATTAGTGTTCCTCTGAACTGACCGTTAAGTAATATGTTCTCTGTGTAAAGTAATTCGTCGGCTTCAAATTTGTCCATTTTTCGATGTCCTGTCAATAGAAGAGAAAAATGAACTGACACCGATTTTCACCCTCCGCCAAGACCAACCAATTTGCTTCAATTTAGTCAACATTTTTTATTCTGATTCTAGGAATTTTCTAGTGACGTGATTAAGGTCAGTCGAAAACCACTTCATGCCAATGCATTCATTGTATCTGTTTCGGTTGCGAACTCGGATGATATCTTCAATTTTGACCATGTTGGCTTGAATATCCCGTAAGCCCGTCCCGGGAATCACCGTTCTAAAGTTTTTTGTTTGCACGATGTTTCTTCTCGGTGGTGATTCACGCCCTAAAATAAGGCGGGCCAAAGTCGGGAAAAGAACTGCTTCAAATGGCCAATGAGACTTTTCATCAGCCAAAATAGCTTTCGAATAGTACCGAGTTATGATTGACATCATCTCGCGCCAGACGTCGATCTCAAAAAAGCATCCTTCCTGTCTGCCTGCGCGAATGTCGTCTTGATCCAGACACAGCAGATTCCTGATTTTCAAAAAGTTCTCATCTGCCAACATAACATTAAGGGGATGCCACCGAGTGTGGGGTCGACGACACAAATAGCCATTTTTATATTTTTTAATAGTTTCCGTCAAGTTGCCGGACACTAACAAATCAGCATCGGTGTGGAAATAGACGTACTGAAAGTTGTTGTCCATTTTATCGATCATTTTTGTCGCCGAAATTGCCGCGCCTAGTACAGTGCGGTAACTCGTAGGCCACCTCTTATCACAAATACGAACGTCACAACTATCCTTCAACCTCGAGGGAATTTTCGAGAAGTCCGCTTGACTTTGAACAGAGGGGTGCAAAATATGAACAGCATTTTCACCGTGAAATTTTGAGTAGTTCTTGATCTGCGCCTCGACGACTTCAGGATTTCTGTGAACGGGGCAAATAACTGCAATCAATTCTAACACCTTTCTATGGCGATCCCGAATTTGCTATTCCGAAGCAAATATATTCTAACATTAGTTGACACTTTTGCGGTGTCACGAGATTATTTGGATCCCTGTTTATCGCTTCAACTTTAAAACAACGAATGCTACGCTAAAGTTCAACGACATCATTATATGAAAAATAACTTCAGATAAAGACGAAAGAAAAACATTGTTGGAGCAAAATTTTACCTGCGTGATTTGCAATTCGTGAATAGCCCCTGGTTTCCTAGACACCTTGTTGCTTCCATTTTTGCTGTTTCTCGAATTCGACGGGCGACAGCATCCCGTTTCTAGCGTGTTTACGTTTCGGATTATAGAACATTTCGATATAGTCAAACACATCACGCCTGGCGTCCTCTCTGGCTTTGTATGTCCGTCGCTTGATGCGTTCCCGTTTAAGCAGGTTGAAAAAGCTTTCGGCAACGGCGTTGTCATGACAATTTCCGCGTCCATTGCCCGGCAGGCGATTGCAGAGCAATCTGCCGAGAGGGGGCTCATACTGTGCTCCAAATTGTGATGCTTTAGAAATGATGACCATTCCCGACTGGTAAACTGGCTGCCCTGGTCTGAATGCACCAAGACTTTGTCGGCAGGCTTTCTGCGCCAGACGGCCATAAGCAAAGCCTGCAGCACCAGATCGGTGGGCTGGCGTGATTGCATGGCCCAGCCAACGATTTTTCGGGAATACAGATCAATCACTACGGCCAAATAGGAGTAGCCCTCATACGCTGCCTGACAGGTGATTGCATGCAATCGCCGAGAAGGGGTTTTGATGTAGGTAATATCGGTCACCCAAAAACAGTCTGGGGCATCCACATCAAACTGACGGTCCAGTGTGTTGTCCACGACTACCGAAGGTTTGCCGCCATACTTGCCGGGGCGGCGTTTATAGCCGATCTGGGCTCTGATACCTGCTAATTGTGCCAGCCGCGCCACACGGTTAGGGCAGCAGGTCTCGCCCAGATCACAGAGGTCGTCATGCAGCTTGCGGTATCCGTAAACCTTGCCGCTGTCTTCCCATGCCTCTTTGATCAATTCTGTCTGGCGCGAGTCCTCGGCAGCTCTTTTGCAAAGAGGGTTCTTTAGCCATGCGTAAAATCCGCTGGGGTGAATGCGCAGGCACCGGCACATCGCGCGGACTGAAAACAGTGGTCGATGCTTATCAATAAAGATATACCTCACTTTGCATCCCTCGCGAAGTATACCGTGGCTTTTTTTAATATGTCACGCTCCTCCGTGACCCGTGCCAGCTCCGCTTTTAACCGCCGTATCTCGCGGTTTTGCCCTGTATCGATCTTGGTATCGATCTTGGCTTCTTTAGCGGGCTTAGAGAGCTGCGCCCTCCATGTATAAAGCGACTTCGTGCATACACCCAACCGCTCCGCAACTTCGCTGACCGCATACCCCCGATCAACCACTTGTGAGACCGCATCGCGCTTAAACTCGTCTGTAAATCTGTTTCTGGACATCATGTCCTCCTTGCTTCCAAAATTACCAAGCAAGGTGTCTACAAATCTAGGGGCTATTCACAGGTCACCAGCTATTCGTATTTAGACTGCTCACCTCAACGAATCTAAACCAACCTCACGCAGTAGTATTCAAGAAAAATTCACTTAGCCGTCGAGGAACCATTGTATTTAACGATAGTTACGTGAATGACGAGCGAGTTACCTTTCCGGAATTAAATTTGAAATTTCACTATTCCGAATTTGATCCAAAAAATGGTGTACTTCCCAATTTGTATTCATTTGCACGCAAAAACGCACGCAACTTTGCTTTTGTGTAATTTGATATCACTTAAGTCATTGAAAAGATTGGTAGCGGGAGAGGGACTTGAACCCCCGACACGCGGATTATGATTCCGCTGCTCTAACCACCTGAGCTACCCCGCCTTACCAAAGGCGTATTTATGGCAGCGGTGATAAGGCGTCAAGCGGATATAGACGAATTTGGTGAAGATTTGTCAGAGGTGGCCAAATGGACAGTGTTTGAGGGGCGTAAGCCCAGAACTAGCCTGTATACCCAATCTCGCCATCTACCACCCCAAAAGCGCGACTGCGCTTCGGGCGGTCAGCCCGCGCCCCGTCGGAGCCCTTTGGGCGTGAGACAAATATTAACAAGGCTGTTAGGCAAAACGTCAAACGCGCACCCGCAAAAGCGCGACTGCGCTTCGGGCGGTCAGCCCGCGCCCCGTCGGAGCTCTTTGGGCGTGAGACAAATATTAACAAGGCTGTTAGGCAAAACGTCAAACGCGCACCCGCAAAAGCGCGACTGTGCTTCGGGCGGTCAGCCCGCCCCGTCGGAGCTCTTTGGGCGTGAGACAATAATGGTGACCCCGGGTGGATTCGAACCACCAACCTGCCCCTTAGGAGGGGGCTGCTCTATCCAGTTGAGCCACGGGGCCTTGAGGCTGTTTTAATCCGTTGCGTTTGATGAATGCAATTGGCTTCTGCTCATGGCAGAAAATCATCCTTGCCAACCAACCATTGGGCCACAGGGCTAAGCCTGCTTTTGGTGCGGCTCAGCTGCCACTTTATGTGTTTTTCTTTCAAAACCGGCGCGGCGTGCCAGCGGGTTTCTACCCCTTGGGCGCCGCCGGTTCCCGGGGTAAGCACCAGCATCAAAGGCGGTTTATACCCGCGCCGGTTGCCGGATTCCGCCGCAAGCAAAAGCCGCCGGATCGGGGTTAGGGCAGGGGGGCTGGCGATCTGGCTGATAACGGTTGAAACGGCGCCACTACGCAGGGATTCTTCCATGCTCCATAAAATATCTTCCTCGCGCGGGGCATTCAGAAATAACAGCCGCGCCGGATCAAGAATTTCAATCACCCCTGCGGGCAGCAATTGTTCAACCGACCATTTCGGTCTGATCCACAAAATATCGCCGCTGGTTCTGGCCGCAAGCAAAAGCGCCATAAACACCCGTGCCGGCCCGCAAAGCTCATGCACTCGCCCCAGCGCAAAACAGGCATCCTTAAAAAGCATAATTTCAGGCGCAGGGCGACTGGCGCGATGGCTAGGCAGGGGGTTGGACATGGCAAATCAACAGGTTTGTTCATGCTATGTTCGCATAGCTGACAAAAGATTTCAATAAGGGAATTTGCTAATAAAATATTAACCAAGCTTTCATAAAATCGGGTAAATCTAAAAAAGGCGCCGGTTTGTCTATCTCAACACTGAACAGCCCCGATTCAAAAAATGCAGCATCTGTGTATTTTGAAAAGGTCGCCCATAACCAGACACGGGCCAACCAGATCGCCATGCGGCCAATGCCTGATCATACTTATGTGGTCTATTTTACACCGCGTTCCGGCAGTTCTCGGCTTACGGAAATTTTGTCACAAACCAAAAACCTGGGTGAGGCGACCGAGGCGTTTAACCCGAATTTCCTGCCGGAAATCGCGCAGGCGGTGCAGGCAAAAGACATGCAATCCTATATTGAAAACCTGTCGCGCTGGCTTAATCGAAATGGCGTGTTTGGCTTTGAAATTACCGGCCATCAGCTTAATAAAATCTTCCCTCAACCCACTGATTTTTTTGATATTTTTGCCTGCGCAAAAAGCTATTGGTTAATTCGAGAAGACATTGTCGCACAGGCGGTTTCACTGGCAAAAATGGTCACGTTGCATATCGGCCATACAGCGCAATCAAACCCTGGCCAAAGGGCTGAGGCGGAAAAATCTTTTATCTATGAACCTAAAAAAATCAAACGCTGGCTAAATCATATTCTGGCAGCCGAACGCCTGTCCGAGGCATGGTTTGCGCGTTTTGAAATATCACCCAAGCGGATGAGCTATGAAAAAATGATCCAGATGTCCGCGGGTGAAATTGCCGATGATTTTGCTAAGCATCTGGGCCTGCCTGACCTGCCCGAAACCCGGTTTTCGCTGCAACATCAAAAACTGGGCACCTCCAAAAATCAGGAATTTTCGGATCAGTTTCGCATAGACGAGGGTGAGTTCTTGAAAAAAGTCGCGGCAGAACGCCAGCCAATGCTAAACGCGCTTAATTCAGCGCCGCCTTAAGCAGGGCTTTGGTATAGCTATTTTGCGGGTTTTCAAAAATATCCTCAACCGAACCGGCCTCGACAATATCACCGGCTTTCATCACCAGTATTTTATGGCTAAGGGCGCGCACCACCCGTAGGTCATGGCTGATAAACAAATAGGCCAGTTGGTATTTTTTCTGCAAATCCCGCAACAGATCCACAATTTGCACCTGCACGGTCATGTCCAATGCGGAGGTCGGCTCGTCCAGCACCAGTAATTTCGGTTTTAGAATAATCGCGCGGGCAATGGCGATACGTTGCCGCTGGCCGCCGGAAAATTCATGTGGATAGCGGGTTTTGAATTCCGGGTCCAAGCCCACTTCGCTCAGCGCATCATCCACCGTCTGGTCAAGGTTTTCCAGCAACCCATGCACGGCCAGCCCTTCGGACACAATTTGTTCCACAGTCATGCGCGGCGACAAAGACCCGAACGGGTCTTGAAACACAATTTGCAGGTCTTTACGCAAGGGCCGCATCTGGTTGTTGCGCAGGCCCTGAATATCGCATCCGTTAAACCGGATTTGCCCCTTGGATCGTAACAGCCGCAATATCGCCAAAGCCACCGTGGTTTTGCCTGATCCGCTTTCGCCGACAATGCCCAGCGTTTCACCGGCGCGGATCGACAGATCTGCTGCATTCACCGCTTTGATATGGCCAACAGTGCGTTTCAAAATCCCGCGTTGAATCGGAAACCAGACCCTCAGCTTTTCGGTTTCAAGAACAACCTTGCTGTTTGCAGACACCGGCGCAGGGCTGCCGCCCGGCGCGGCATTCAGCAAGGTTTTGGTATAGGTTTTACTCGGGTTGGCAAAAACCGATTTGGTGTCGCCGCTTTCAACCATATGGCCGTTTTCCATCACATAAACCCGCTCGGAAATGTGGCGCACAATGCCCAGATCATGGGTGATAAACAAAATTGCCAGCCCCTCATCGCGCTGCAATTGTGCCAGCAATGCCAGAATTTGGGCCTGAATGGTCACATCCAGCGCGGTGGTCGGTTCATCTGCGATCAGCAATTTCGGCCGGTTGGCCAGCGCCATGGCGATCATCACCCGTTGGCGCTGCCCACCCGAAAGCTGATGCGGATAGGCCGAAAGCCGCGATTCTGCATCGTCTATGCCCACCTTTGCCAGCAATTCCAACACCCGCCCGCGCGCCTGCGGGCCGCGCATGTTTTGGTGCAGGGACAGGCTTTCGGAAACCTGTTTTTCAATGGTATGCAGCGGGTTTAGCGAGGTCATCGGTTCTTGAAAAATAAAACTGATCTCATTGCCGCGCAGACCTTGCAGGGTGGGTTGATCAGCATGCAACAGCTCCACCCCTTCAAATTTGATGCTGCCGGAAAGCTTGGCGCTTTCGGGTAGCAAAGACACCGTAGAAAGCGCGGTTACCGATTTGCCCGACCCGCTTTCGCCCACAATGGCCACGGTTTCACCGGCCTTGATGTCCAGCGTTATATCGCTAACCACCGGCGCGGCATCAGCAAAACTGATGGTCAGGTTTTTGATTTCAAGCAGCGCGGTCATTGAAAGGTCTTTCTTGGGTCAAACGCATCGCGCACGCCCTCAAAGATAAACACCAGCAACGACAACATGGTGGCAATGGTGAAAAACGCCGCAAACCCCAACCAGGGCGAGGTGATATGGGCCTTGGCTTGCAGTGCCAATTCCCCCAGTGACGGGTAGGACGAGGGCAGGCCAAAGCCCAGAAAATCAAGGCTGGTCAGGGTGCCAATGGCGCCGGTCAGCAAAAATGGCAACATGGTTACGGTGGCGACCATGGCGTTAGGCAAGACATGGCGAAACATGATGGTGCGGTCACGCACGCCAAGTGCCCGCGCGGCGCGCACATATTCAAAATTGCGGGCCCGCAAAAATTCCGCGCGCACCACGCCATCCAATGCGTTCCAGCCAAACAGGATGATCAGGCCTGATAGTATCCAGAAATTCATCGTAAACATGGCGGATAGCAGGATGATCACATAAAGCATGGGGATCGAGCCCCATATCTCGGTAAAGCGCTGGAATAGCAGGTCAAACATGCCGCCAAAATAACCCTGCGCCGCGCCCAGCGAAATGCCGATAATTACCGATGGCACGGTTACAACCAGCGCAAACAGAATGGATATCCGAAACCCGTAAATGATGCGCGCGCCAACATCCCTTGCCTGATCATCGGTGCCCAGCCAGTGAAACTTGTCTGGTGGGCCGGGGGCGGTTTCAACATTGCGGGTATCCACGGTGGTAAAGCTATAGGGGATTAGCGGCCAGACCATCCAGCCTTTGTCAATTTTAGCGCCAAAAACCACCCCGTCAGCGGCGTCTGCATATATGGCGGCAGGGTCATCAAAACAGGCCTCCAGCCCGCCGGTTCTGATCAGGCATTGCATGTCTGCGTCGTGATATTGGGCCTCGGTCAGGAAGTCTCCGCCGAATTGCTGGTCGGTATAGGTGTTGAAAACCGGCATGAATAATTCACCCTGATACGATACCAAAAGCGGCCGGTCATTGGCGATAAATTCGGCAAATAGTGACAGGATAAACAGCACGCCAAAAATCCACAGGCTCCAGTATGCGCGGCGATTGGCACGAAAATTGGCAAGGCGGCGTTTATGTAGATTGGTAAGTTTCATGATTGGCGGTTACCAAAATCAATGCGCGGATCAATCCACACATAAGTGATATCTGACAATATTTTCACCAATAATCCCAGCAGGGTAAAGAAATACAATGTGCCAAAAATAATAGGATAATCGCGGGTTAATACTGCTTCAAACCCTAGCCTGCCCAGACCATCCAATGAGAATATTGTTTCAATCAGCAACGAGCTGCCAAAAAACACGCTGATAAATATTGCCGGAAATCCGGCAATGATGATCAGCATGGCGTTGCGAAACACATGCCCGTAAAGAATACGTTTTTCCGGCAAGCCTTTGGCGCGGGCCGTAATCACATATTGTTTGCGAATTTCATCCATAAAGGAATTTTTGGTCAGCAGCGCAAGGGTGGTAAAACTGCCAATGCCCATGGCCAGAATTGGCAGGGCCAGATGCCAGAAATAATCGCCAATTTTACCAATCAAAGACAATTCGGCAAAATTATCCGAGGTCAGCCCCCGCAGCGGAAAAATCTGCAAAAATGAGCCACCGGCGAATAATATCACCAGCATTACCGCAAACAAAAATGTCGGGATGGCATAGGCCGCCACCAGAATTGCGGTGCTCCAGGTATCAAACCGGCTGCCATCGCGCACGGCTTTTTTGATGCCCAGCGGGATGGCGATCAGATAGGCAATTAATGTCGACCAAAGCCCCAGTGAAATCGACACCGGCATTTTTTCCAAAATCAGATCACGCACCGAGATTGACCGAAAATAGCTGTCGCCAAAATCAAACACCGCATAGCTTTTTACCATGTTCCAGAACCGCGTTAACGGTGGCTTGTCAAACCCGAACTGTCTTTCCAGATCTTCGATAAAATCATCAGGCAAGCCGCGCCGCCCCCGATAGCTGCCGATATCTTGGTCATCCGCATTATTAATGCCGGCATCCGCACTGGACCCGCCTAATAAATCAAACGTGTCCGATCCGTTTTCAAGGTTGGAAATAATCTGCTCAATCGGCCCGCCTGGCACAAACTGGATCAGGGCAAAATTAATTGCCATGATGCCCAGTAATGTTGGAATAATCAGCAGGAGCCGACGAAAAATATAGGCTCCCATTTGATTATAGCGCGCCTTCAGCCGCCAATTTCGCGGCCTTTTCCTCGGAATACCACCACCAGCTATTTGCCCCCAGCGCATAAGGCGCCAGCGTTACGTCACCATGTTCATAGACATCCCAATAGGCGACGGTGTGAACCTCTTTGAACCATTGCGGAATCCAGATATGCAAAGCCCGCAAGGCCCGATCAAGCGCGCGAGTGCGCAGGTTAAGCTCGTCTCGGTCCGTCGCGCCAAGAATGTTTTCCACCAGCGCATCAATTGCAGGGTTTTCAAGCCCGACAATATTGCGTGAAGGCACTTGTGCGTTCTCTGAATTATAATATTGGCGTAAGCCAATTCCCGGGGTCAAAGAGTTTGCGTAACTGGTGACCATAATATCAAAATCAAAGCTGCGGGTGCGTTCAACATATTGCGATGTATCCACCCGATCATTGGTGGCAACAATGCCCAACCGTTCCAGATTTTCGATATAAGGATTTACGATTCGATCAAACAGAGGGCTTCTGATCATAAATTCAACCGTCAACTGTTCGCCAGCAGCGTTTTTACGCACGCCGTCCTGAATGGTCCAACCGGCCTCGTCCAGCAATTTGCCAGCGGCGCGGATCACGCCACGGTCAATTTGATTTTCGCCTGAAACCGGCGGCGAATAGACCGGTTCGGAAAACACCGCATCCGGCAGTTGATCCCGATAAGGTTCCAGAATGGCCAACTCGTCGGCTGGGATTTCTCCCATGGCCTCTAGCGGAGAGTTTTTCCAGAATGAATCCACGCGCGCATAAAGCCCGAAAAACAAGGTGCGGTTTGACCATTCAAAATTAAACGCCATGCCGATGGCTTCGCGCACGCGCGGGTCTGAAAACTTGTCGCGGCGCAGGTTATAATAAAACCCCTGTGCTTGACCGATATTGCCATTGGCCAGTTCCTCGGTCACGACCCAACCGTTTTCCACAGCAGGAAAGCTGTATTCCTGCGCCCATTTTTGCGAGGAGTTTTCAGTGCGAAACAGGTATTGACCGGCCTTGAAACCCTCAAAAGCTGCGGTCGGGTCTGCGTAATATTCAAACCGGATGAATTCAAAATTGTTCTGGCCGACATTTATCGGGTGATCAGCACCCCAGTAATCCGGGTTGTAACGATAGGTCAGGCGCTTGCCGATATCCAGTTCTTCCAAAATATAAGGGCCGGTGCCCAATATCGGATCAAGGGTAGATTCCGCAAAATCCCGATCGGCAAATTGTGCTTCGGATAAAACCGGCGTTCCGGCGGCCAAAAACAGGTTATCGTTGTTTTCCGACGGGCTGGTAAAGGTAAATTTTACGGTATAATCATCCAGTGCCTCGACCGTGGCAATTTGTGCACCGACAATGGCGCGGTAAGACGGGATGCCTTTTTCAAGAAAAACATTATGGGTAAAAACAATATCCGATGCGATCACCGGCGTGCCATCGGAAAACGTGACATCCTCACGCAGGTTGAATATCGCCCATGCGCGATCCTCGGGGTATTCAATGGTTTCAGCAATCAACCCATAAACCGAGCCGGTTTCATCCGCAGTGCCAACCATCAGCGATTCCACAAAAATGCTGCTACTGCCCGCTGATGTGCCTTTGGTAATATAGGGGTTCATCGAATCAAACGTGCCAAAAGCCCATGTGGAAAATTCGCCACCAAACGGCGCGTCGGGGTTAACATAATCAAGATGGGTAAAATCGGCATCGTATTTCAGCTCGCCAAATTTGGAAATGCCGTGGCTGATGGTAATATCGCTTTCGGCGCGGCTGACCCCTGCGATTACCGTCAAAACCGCAGCCAATGCGAGGATGCTGAAAACCATCCAGTTCGGCGCATTTTTCCGTGCGATCACTTTGGTTCTGATACGATTATGATGGGTCATGCTTGGCTCCTGTTTGTCGAATTCAGGATGGTAGCCGGAATTTCGAACAAAACAAGGCGCGATTGCGTGATCGGGCTGTGAAAAGCAAAAAACCGCGCCTATTGTTCAGGCGCGGCTTTTAATCGGTATTTTTTGCCGGGTTACAGGCTGGAAAGATAGGCAATGACATTGGCGCGGTCGGTGTCTTTTGCAAAGCCGCTGAAATTCATCGAAGTGCCCGGCGCATAGGTTTTCGGATTAATCAAAAATGCGTTCAGTTCTTCGGGGGTCCAGGTGCCGCTGGGCAGATTGCCGGAATAATTGCCAAAATCAGAGCCACCGATTTCGCGGCCTACGACTTCGAACAGCGTGGGGCCAATGCCGTTTGCGCCTGCTTCGATTGTATGACAAGCAGCACATTTGCCAAATTTACGTTGGCCCGCATTAACATCGGCCGCTGCCAGCAATTCGGCAAAGGGCACTTCGACCACTTCTTCGGCCACACCGTCGTCTTCAACAGCGATCGCATAGGCGGCCTCTACCCCGTCGCCATGACCCGAACCGGGAAAATAATATGCGTCAGCAGCCCATTTGACCAAAAGCAGGATCAAAAGCGAACCAGCAACGCCGCCGAGGATTTTGGTGAAAAACATAGTATTCATAGGTGCAGCTACCTTGTTTGCAAACGGGCAAAGCCCAACTCAATTCGTCAAAAGGCTTTTAGCCGCTATTCAACAGCGAAATCAAGGTATAGAAAGCGCGACGAAACGACGTATTGAGGAAAATTGACCATGACCAAGACGATTTCCTTTCAAGGAGAGCCGGGCGCCTATTCACATCAGGCCTGTAAAGAAGTGTTTCCCGACGCAAAAGCCCTGCCTTGCCACAGCTTTGAAGGCGCAATTGCAGCGGTAAAGGATGGCCGCGCCGGTTATGCCATGCTGCCGGTTGAAAATTCGACCTATGGACGGGTGGCCGATATCCATTCCTTGTTGCCCGAATCAGGTCTGCACATCATTGGCGAACATTTTGTGCGGGTGCATGCCAATTTGCTGGGGCTAAAAGGCAGCAAGGTTGCCGATATTAAAACCGCGCAAAGCCATCCGGTTTTACTGGGGCAATGCCGGAACTTTCTCAACAAACACAATATTACCCCGCAAGCGGTTGCCGATACCGCCGGTTCGGCGCGTATGGTCGCCGAACAGGCCAATCCCGAAATTGCCGGGCTGGCATCGGAACTGGCGGCTGAAATATACGGGCTGGATGTGCTGGCCCGTCATATTGAAGACAACACCCATAACACCACCCGGTTTCTGGTTTGCGCACCGGAAAAACAATGGGTCGGTCAAGGCAGCGGTGTGATTATGACCACCATCGTTTTTCAGGTGCGAAACATTCCTGCGGCGCTTTACAAAGCCATGGGCGGTTTTGCCACCAATGGTGTGAATATGCTGAAACTGGAAAGCTATATGGTTAATGGCAGCTTTACCGCCACGCAGTTTTACGCAGATATCGAGGGCCACCCAGAGGATGCCCCAGTAAAACGCGCCTTGGAGGAGCTGGATTATTTTACGTCTTCAATGCGCATTCTGGGGGTTTATCCGTCAAATGCCTTCCGCGATAGCGTTGGTTAGGCGAGGGTGTTTTTGCTCTGATAATCGGCTTCCATGCGGTCGCGCATTGCGTCAAAATCTGTAGCCAGCTTTTTCTCGATGCGGCTTCGTGCCAGTTGCATGGTCTGCATGATCAGCCGGCCGGTGATGGTTTTGGCGCTGGAATTTATTTCAAAGATAAATCCGGTGTTTTCATCGTCAATTTTCGCAAGCCCGAAACTGGCTTCTACATCGAATTTATCAGACCCGTTGCCCAGCACTACCGATTTATTTTCGATCAATTCCCGAAGCTGTAGCGAAAAACTGCGCTGGCGGCCCTGAAATTCTGACCGCAATTTCCATTTTGCCCCAATTTCCGGCGCAGCAATATCCCCGATGGGTTTGAATTTGGAAATATTGCCAAAGCCTACTTTTTCGAATTTTTCAAAATCCGTCAAACGGGCAAAAACGAATTCTACGGGGGCGTTAACCGTTGTTTTGTAATCAAATTTCATGTCATGTCTCTAGGCTAAAAAAGTTAATCTAATGTATCTGCCAGCCATCGGTCCAGCAAGAAACGCGCTATCGAGCCTTTTCGGGCCGGTTGCATGGCGGAATTGCTGCCATCCAGCCCCGCCAGCGCGTCTTCGCGGCTAAGCCACAGGGCCGATTCCAGCTCGACCGGGTCCAGTGTGATTTCAACGCTAAGGGCCTCGGCGCGACAACCGATCATCAATGAGGACGGAAACGGCCAAGGCTGGTCATTCAGGTATTTAACCTTGCCGATCCTGACGCCAGTTTCTTCAAAAACCTCGCGACGCACCGCCTCGAAAATGGTCTCGCCCGGCTCCATAAACCCCGCCAAAAGCGAAAACATGCCCTCGGGCCAGCCATGTGACCGGCCAATCAGCACGTCATTGCCACGGGTGACCAGCATAATCACCACCGGATCGGTGCGCGGAAAATGCTGGCGGTTGCAGTCAGGGCATTGCCGTTGCCAACCGGCATTGATCACACGGCTTTTGGCACCGCAATTTGCACAATATTGATGGATTTTATGCCACTCGATAATACCCTTGGCGGTTGCGGCATCGCCCGCATCAACACTGCTTAGCGCTCCCATGATGGAGCGCAGATCAGCAAAGCAAATATGACCAGGCAGGCTGGGGAATGGCACGCGGTTATCATCCAGAAAATCCGGTTCCGGTTGCGGGTTGTCTGGCACCCATTCCGAAATATCCAGCGCAAACCGCGCCGCGCCGTTTTGCAGGCCCAGAAATACAGGTTCAGCCGATGCCGCATTAAACATTGCCGCCAAAGGCTGCATCCAGACAATTTTTGCTGTATCGCTGAAATCAATCAGCAATCTGCCCCGCCAAAGCACCATGAACCGGCTGTCGGGGCTTGCCTGCAAGGCGCGCAAAGCTTTAGGGTTGCCGCGCAAATGCGCTGCACGATCAAAGCTTTCGCCTGAAAACGTAATATTTTCGGAAATCCCCATAAGCCTCGCCTGTTTTGATGACCCTGACGCAATTCCAAACCATATTCAATTGCAAATCCCCCCATTGACCCGGCTTATTCGGCATCATATATACCCCTCTGAGAGGTTGGCGCGGGCAAGCGCCTCGCCAACCTGGTCAGGTCCGGAAGGAAGCAGCCATAACGAGTCCCGTTTGGGTCGTTGTCCAGCCTCTCACCTATAGCGTTTCGACCTCTGATTCAAAAAAGGTCGAAACGATTTTAATGCCTTAAATAAGGAGGACGTTATGATTGTATCAAAAACCCTCCGGATGCGCGGATAATATCCGTTTGCTTCCGATGAAATCCACCCCTTTTGCAACCCGTCAAAGGGGCGTTCGAATTTATCGAGGCTTGTTTCAAAATGACTAATCAGATTTTCACCTTGGCCGAACTCGGCTGGGGGCAATTTTACCAATCGCAACTCTCAATGGAAGAATGCAGCGAAGCAATACCGCTGCGCGTCACCGAAGTGCAGCGCAATACGCTGGATGCGCTGGGCGCAAAAGGCCCGCAAAAAGTGCCGGTTACGGGGCTGTTGGCCGAACAGGGCATTACCGTTGGCGATTGGCTGTTGGTGGATGCAAAAACCCGCTCTCCCCTGCGGGTGCTGGATCGAAAATCCGAGATCAAACGCCGTGCAGCGGGCAAAGATTATGTCACGCAATTGATCGCTGCCAATATCGACACGCTGTTTATCGTGTCTTCCTGTAATGCGGATTTCAACCCCGCAAGGCTGGAACGCTATCTGGCCTTGGCCCATCAGGCTGATGTCACGCCGGTTCTGGTGCTGACCAAAGCCGATCTTAGCAAGGATCCACAAAAATATCTGGAGGATGCCGCCCGTGAAATGCCCGGCCATGCGGTGGTGGCCATCAATGCCAGATCCACCGATGCCCAATCCCTTCTGGCCGAGTGGTGCGGCGCGGGGCAAACCGTGGCTTTGGTGGGGTCGTCCGGTGTGGGCAAATCCACTTTGGCCATCGCCCTGACAGGGCAGGATATTTTGACGCAGGATATCCGCGAAGAAGACGCCAAAGGCAAACATACCACCACGGCGCGCTCCATGTATCGGATGTTATCTGGCGGTTGGCTGATTGATACCCCCGGCATGCGGGCCTTGCGGCTTTATGATGTGCGCGAGGGGGTGGATATGGTATTTGACGATATCATCACCCTGGCCGCTGCCTGCAAATTCAACGATTGCGCCCATGATAGCGAGCCGGGTTGTAGGGTGCAGGCTGAAATTCAGGCAGGGCGGCTGGATGCCAACCGCCTGAACCGGTGGCAAAAACTGCAACGCGAAGATACGCGCAACACCGAATCCGCCTCTGAAACCCGTGCCCGCAATAAAAAAACCAACAAGGTTTATTCAGGCGGGCGGGCGCGTGCCAAAATGAAAAGAGAAGGGCAGGATTAGGCTGTAGACCCATAATCCCCCCAGCCTGCCGGATTTGGGTTCCGTGCAGGCACAGTTCCGCAGGCGGTGGGAAAAACTGCCTAATCCGCCAGATATGGCTTCCCTTCATCTCAGTGGTTTGGCGTGCTGGCAAATAGAACAAATATTCCGGCTGGCTTGTGCCAAGCCGTTGATATTTCAGGAAAACCGCGTCGGTGATGTAGAAATAATAGGTCCTGATCCTAGAAATATATTGGCACCAAGCACCGACCCAAAGCCGAGCGTAGCGAGGCCATGCCCAAGCGAAGCGCGGGAGGGCTCCCGCAGTCCGGCGGCATTATTGCTGTCGCAATAAACCGCCTCCCTTTGGGCTTGGCCTCGGCTGCGCCTCGGTGGGGTTAGGTCAGGACTTTAGGGATGCAAAGCAGGAACGCAAAGCGGCTTGAGTTGCTCTGCCGGCTCGCTTAAACTCGGTGCCAGCATCAGGGGCGATTGAAAATGACCGATACAGTTAACAACACCGAAAAACCCGCCACCTATCAGGTGTTGGCGCGCAAATACCGCCCTGAGACCTTTAAAGACTTATACGGCCAAGATGCCATGGTCCGCACCCTGAAAAACGCGTTCGAGGCCGACCGCATCGCCCATGCGTTTATTATGACAGGGATCAGAGGCACCGGCAAAACCACCACGGCGCGCATCATTGCCAAAGGGCTGAATTGTGTTGGGGTGGATGGCAAGGGCGGCCCCACGATTGAGCCTTGCGGGCAATGTGACGCTTGTATTTCGATTGCGGCAGGCCGACATGTGGATGTGCTGGAAATGGATGCCGCCTCGCGCACAGGCGTTGGCGATATTCGCGAGATTATAGATTCTGTGCAATATCGCGCCGCGTCTGCGCGTTACAAAGTTTATATCATTGACGAGGTTCACATGTTGTCGACCTCGGCGTTTAATGCCCTGTTGAAAACGCTCGAAGAACCGCCAGAACATGTCAAATTTATCTTTGCCACAACCGAAATTCGCAAAGTTCCGGTGACGGTTTTGTCGCGCTGCCAACGGTTTGATCTGCGCCGGTTTGAACCTGAAACCATGACCGTATTTCTGCATGATATTATTGCCAAAGAAGGCACAAAAATTGCCGAGGATGCATTGGCATTGATCATTCGCGCCTCGGAAGGATCAGCCCGTGATGCGCTGTCTTTGCTAGATCAGGCCATGGCCCATAGCGGCGGCAAAACCTCGGCTGAACAGGTCCGGGCCATGCTTGGCCTTGCCGACAGAGGCCGCGTGTTAGACCTGTTTGACTTGATTATGAAAGGCGACGCGGCGGCCGCACTGGCAGAGCTTTCCGGCCAATATGCCGAGGGCGCAGACCCGCTGGCAGTATTGCGTGATCTGGCCGAGGTCACCCACTGGATCAGCGTGGTAAAAATCTCGCCCGAGGCGGCGGATGACCCGACGGTATCCCCCGATGAGCGCGAGCGCGGCAAAATCCTGGCTGGCCTGCCAATGCGCGCCCTGACCCGCATGTGGCAAATGCTGCTAAAAGCGCTGGAGGAGGTTTCCGTTGCGCCCAATGCGATGATGGCGACCGAAATGGCCATCATCCGGCTTACGCATATTGCCGATCTGCCCAGCCCTGAAGAACTGGTTCGAAAATTGCAAAACACCCCGCAACCGGCGGCGGCTGCAACACCTGCTGCGCCAGGCGCTAACCCCTCCGGCCCGCAAGCAGTGGCGGGCAGCGGTGGCAATACCATGGCCGCTTTGGCACCGCAAACCGAAGCCCTGCAACGTTTTGTTGAATTCGAGGACGTGCTGGAATTGATCCGCGCAAGGCGCGATATGCAATTGATGGTCGAGGTGGAAAAATATGTCCGGCTGGTGCGATACGCGCCGGGTGTGATTGAATTTCAACCCACCCAGGACGCACCGGTGGAATTTGCCGGCCGCCTGTCAGCCCGCTTGCAAAACTGGACAGGCACGCGCTGGGCGGTTTCGGTTGTGCAATCGGGCGGTGGCCAGACCATTGCCGATAAAAACGCCGAACAGGTGGTCAGCCTGCATGCCGAGGCACGCGAGCACGGGTTGGTGATTGCGGCGCTAGATGCCTTTCCCGGGGCGGAAATATCCGATGTTAAAATCGTGCAAATCACTGACGAGACCAATGAATTCGTCGTGCCGATTGACCCCGACGAAATGGATGATGACTGGGAGCCGGTGGACCCGTTTTCCAGTTGAAATTATTCGGTTGGAATTGTATTCAAAACCGTAACGGCTGTTTGAATCCAAGGACCATAATGAAACTGATAAAACCCTATGCCCGCCACCTTATGTTTGTTGCTGCATTGATCAGCGGCGCAAGCCTGCCTTTGATGGCAAACACGCAAAGCAGCGAAGCAATCGAAGCCACACAAAAGGTAAATATTGCAGGGCGTCAAAGGATGTTGTCGCAACGCATAACAATGATCGCTTGCTTTATGTAGACCGGGGGGTATTCCGAACATCCTCCACAGTTGTTGACAAGCGCATTTGACTTGCTCGAAAGCAGCCATAATGCGCTGCGAAATGGCGATACCGAATTGGGGTTGGCTGCAGAAACGTTCGATTCAGTTTTGGCGAAACTGAACCTGGTTGATGTAAAGCTCGACGCTTTTGCGTCTCTGATAACCGAAATTATTGAAACCGGCACTATAAATAGCGAAAACCTTGCCACACTGGATGTGCTTGGTCTGGCCTATTTGAAAGTTCAAAACAAGTTTGTTAACCGGGTGGCAAGTGATTATGGCGGCGCATTGGAAGACCTGCCCTTGATCCGTTCGATTACCATTGATGTAGCAGGGCGGCAGCGGATGCTGTCGCAAAAAGCTGCCAAAGAGTTTTGCCTGATTGATGCGGGAATCAACCCCGAAGCCAATAGAGAAAACCTAACTGAAACCGTTCGGATATTTACGAATACGCTGAATGCATTGACCGAGGGGTTTCCCGGTTTGGTGATGCCGCCGCCAAACCCGTCAATTCTAGCAAAACTGAATGAAGTAAAAGCCGCATGGCTTGTGCCTTCGGCTGTGTTGAGCCAGATCGCCAACGGAGCAGAAGTAACCCAGAACGACAGAGCGATCATAGAGGCGCAAATAGAACGTGTTTTAACTTTGATGAACGAAGCTGTCGGCATGTATGAGTTGGGCAACTAAAGCGTTTTCAGCTCTGTTGAAGCACATTTTCACAATTCACGTTTGAGCCAAGCGAAAGACAGTGAATTGGAAGCGCTATGGCCAATGCCGGTTTTCGCTAAAGCATTTATTAAAACCTGTCTTTGGCGGTCCTGATCTCGGCAAACCGTGCTGCGGTTCCGGCGCGTAAAAACGGATTTGTCGCCAGCTCCAGCGCCAAAAGTGACGGCACGGTGGCAATGCCTTTGCTGCGTTTATCGGCAATATCGGCGATCCGCGCTTGCAGGTCTGCGTTGTCCGGCTCAATGGTAATCGCAAACCGCCCGTTGGCCTGTGTATATTCATGGCCCGAATACACCATGGTTTCAGCCGGTTGACTGGCCAGTTTGGACAGGCTTTCCCACATCATCGCCATGCTGCCCTCAAACACCCGCCCACAGCCCAGCGCCATCAGGCTGTCGCCGGTGAACATTGCGCCGTTAAAACAAAACGCCACATGGTTAATCGTATGGCCCGACACATCGTAAACCGTGCCGTTTAGCGCGCCGACAGAAACCGTATGGCCCTCGACCAACTCGATATCCAGCGGGG
>JAKITE010000038.1 GCA_021648225.1 Paracoccaceae bacterium | reverse complement strand
CGTATTCGATCGACAGCCATTCACAATTGTTGATCGACATGCTGAAACAGCCGGTTCCATGCGAGGTAATGCCACGATTTTTCGGACGCAAAAACCAGCAATCGCGAATGTGCCAGGCAATGCCCGACTGGGGCAGCAAAATACCCGAGGCATTGCCAAGACAAGCCAGCTCTATATCCTCGATCTGGAACCGGGACAATTTGGTAAACCCTGAAAAATCCAGCAAATATTTGAAACGGGTAAAGGTATAGGTTTGCGACGCCGCCGGATTAACCAGCGGTTGCGAAAGGGTAATGGTCCCCGCGCCGTCATCTTTGGAATGCATATAAACCTCGCGGCCTACCCCCGTGCCTTCAACCAAAGATCCGGTCTGGATATTGGTAATATTGGCGACATTGCTTAATGTCATTGCACTGCCGGTGCTGTAATCAGCAGTGCCGATCACAACGTCATTATCCCAGGCCGCAGACCCGTTGGCCCCGATCTGCCCGTTGCGAATAACCCGCCGGTTGGCATAGCTGTTCTGGTTGCCCACCGCCGCATGCACATCCAGCGGCGCGCTAAGCTGAATGCGCCGCCCACCCAGATCCAGCGATTCGTGGTCGGTGAAATTGAACAATGCCGCAAGCGCACGTTTCAGGGCCTCGGTTTCATTGCCAAAAGCCGCCTCATAGGTTTTGTAATCGTAATTACTGGTGATTTGCAGGCGTTCGCTTGCAGGCATAACCAGCGTGCCCTCGAACCGGATCGGGGCGTTGATGGTAATGGTTGAGCCAATAAAATACGTGCCCTCGGGCACCACAATTTCACGACCATCCGCCGCTGCATCGGCCAGTTCAAACGCGACGGTATCATCGGTAATACCATCGCCAATCGCGCCGTAATCGCGCACATCGACCCAACCCATCAGATCACGGTGAAAAATCGAGGTCTTGTCCCTGATCTCGACCGATTCAATCCGCACCACCGAGCCATTATCGCCCAGCATATCCAGCCCGATATGGCCATAAACCGGCGCGGTGCCCCAGATCATATCAACGCCGGTGCGCTCTCCCGAACCGATGATTGCAGAGATTGTATAGATACGGCCATAGGTATCGGGCAAAAACTCCGGTCCGGTTTCGTCCAGCCCGGTTACATGCAACCCACCCGCATCCCCGGCCCATGCAGCAATCCGCAGGGATGGAAACAAGCCGCTTAACACTTTGAACCGCACGGTAACCTGCAAATAACAGCCCGGCAGGATCGGAACTTCGCCCATATAACGCAGCTTTTGGGTGGTGTCGGTTTTTTGTAATTCTAGACAAGGGCCGAAATCCGGATCGCTGGCCACCAGTGAGGCATTGGCCGCGCCCGCATAGGTCGCCGAACCCGGAGTGCCGTTTTCGCTGGACCAATCATCCAGACCATCAATAAATGCAGGCGGCATAAAATCCAGCCCGTCAGTAATTGCCTTATTCATCCGTTAAACCCTTTCGTGGTTTCCAAACGCCAACGCGCCGCGCGAAACGCAGGGCCAGCCAAAATTCTCATGAGGGGATCGCACAGCTTTGCGACTGCATGGAAAATTAAGCTAAAATTGTAAGGAAAGGATGAAGGGTGCGTTCGGTGGGCCAAGCCGAGCGTAGCGAGGCCATGGCCAAAAGATCAGCTGGCTTATTGCGTTAGCAATAATGTCGCTGGTCGAGGGTGGCTTGTTGTTTTGGTCAAAAGGAGTTCCGCCATAAACAGGCACACCCTTACGGGTGACCAATTTATGTCGGTCATGGCCTCGCTACGCTCGGCTTGGCATGGCGTCTGGTTGTTAGGTCACAAACTCGCCGTTAAGTGCTTTTTCAATCAACCCAACCGTCTCCGCCACCCCATACAACGCCACAAATCCGCCAAATCTCGGCCCTTGTTTTGCGCCCAGAAGCACTTCGTAAATGGCTGCAAACCATGCGCGGAGCGGGTCAAACCCGTGGTCTTTGCCCACCGCAAACACAAGGCTTTGCAGGTTTTCAGCGTCAACCTCCCCGTCCCACGCTTTCAGCTGCTCAGCCAGATCAGCCAGCGCCGCGCGTTCAACATCCGTGGCCGCCCGATACACCTTTTCCGGCTTCACAAAATCATGGAAATACCGCACCGCAAACCCCGCAGCAGCATCCAGCCCCGGATGGGTTTCAGACGTTGCCTCGGGCGCATATTTATTAATGAACCCCCACATCTGTTCCTTGGTTTCGGTATTCGACGCGCTGGCCAAATTCAACAGCATCGCAAACGGCACCACCATATCGCTGACGGGAGGCTGGCCTTGGTGGATATGCCAAACCGGATTATTCAGCCGCGCCTTCAGGTCCTGCCCCTCAAACGCGCGCAAATGCTGGTGATATTCATCCACCGCTTTGGGGATCACATCAAAATGCAACCGTTTGGCAGATTTCGGTTTCAGATACATAAAATACGACAGGCTTTCCGCGCTGGCATAGGTCAGCCATTCATCAATCGAAATGCCGTTGCCGCTGGATTTCGAAATTTTATTGCCGTTTTCATCCAGAAACATCTCATAAACAAAATGCGCCGGCGCCGGCGCGCCCAGTATCCGGCAGATTTTATCATAGATATGGGTGTTGGTGCTGTGGTCCTTGCCATACATTTCAAAATCCACATTCAACGCCGCCCAGCGCGCGCCGAAATCCGGTTTCCATTGCAATTTGACCTGTCCGCCAGTGACGCTTAGCGTGGTTTCCTCGCCCTCGTCATCAAAGGTAATCGTGCCCTCGGCCGCATTTACCGATTTCATCGGCACATATAAAACCCGGCCGGATTTGGGCGAGATCGGCAGGAAAATAGAATAGGTCGCACGGCGTTCCTCGCGCAGGCTGGCCAGCATCACCTCCATGATCTCGTCGTATTTTCCAACCGCGCGCAGCAATATTTCATCAAACTGGCCGGATTTGTAAAATTCGCTGGCCGAATAAAAATCATACTGAAACCCGAACGTATCGAGAAACCGGCGCAACATGGCGTTGTTATGGTCACCAAAGCTGTCATGCGTGCCAAACGGGTCCGGCACCACGGACAAAGGCCGTTGCAGATGCTGTTGCATTGCCTCGGGGTTGGGCACATTGCCGGGCACTTTACGCATGCCGTCCAGATCATCGGAAAAACAGATCAATTTGGTGGGAATATCGCTGATGGCCTCGAAGGCTCGGCGGATCATCGTCGTGCGCGCCACCTCGCCAAAGGTGCCGATATGCGGCAGACCCGACGGGCCATAGCCGGTTTCAAACAGCACACATCCTTTGGTCGGGGGATTTTTTTCAAACCGTTTCACCAGCTTGCGGGCCTCTTCAAAAGGCCAGGCTTTGGAGGTCATGGCAAGCGCGCGCAGTTCGGACATGGGATTCCCCTAAATAAAATAATTATCCGCTTCCTATTGTGCAGCGCGCCCAGCGTCAATATTCTATGAAAGCAACCGCAAACCAAAAGGTGATATTATGTCCGATACTCCGCTACCTTCTTTTTCGCCCCAAGACGCACTTGTGGCGCTGATGGTTGCCGAATCCGCCTCGGATGAAAACATTACCAATTCCGAATTGATGTCGATTACCCGCATCGTTAACCACATGCCGATTTTTGCCGGATACGACGCCGACCGGTTGAAAATGGTATCGCAAGTGGTGTTTGACCTGTTTGCCGAGGAAGAAGGATTGGACGCCCTATTCGGAATCATCCGCGAATCCCTGCCAGAAATTCTGTATGAAACCGCCTATGCCATGGCTTGTGACGTTGCCGCCGCCGATGGCCGGTTGCATCAGGGCGAATTGGAATTCATGGCCGAAATCCGGTATGAGCTGAACATAGACCGCCTGCACGGTGCCGCAATTGAACGCGGCGCGCGGGCACGACATATGCAATTACCTGCATGAATTCCGTCGGTTAGCCGAAAAACCCTGTCAACCAGCGGCATTTGCCAATAGCAGATTGCCGCGCCGCGCTTTGCAAACCAACCTTGCAAGGCCACAGCGCCCAGCGTTCCCTTTTGTCGCAATTCGCATAATTTACTTGAAATTCTGTATTTATTATAGAATTAACAGAAAAAGTTGGGAATTATGAAAAACAAAAGAAGCGCAGTTGTTGGCGGAGCCGCCATAGGATTTATCACCATTGGCTGGATGCTGACCGACATCGCACCCAGTATTGAAATCGCGTGGATCCTATCCCTGCTTTTACTGACGGTCTTTCTGTTTTCCTTTGAAATTGTCCCGATTGATGTGGCGGCCCTAAGCATTATGGTGATGCTTGGCTTAACCTCGATTATGGCGCCCTATATGGGGCTTGACCAAGGGCTGGTGGACATTAACCAGCTGTTTGACGGGTTTTCGTCCAATGCGGTTATCTCTATCATTGCGGTGATGATTCTCGGGGCCGGGCTGGATAAAACCGGCATTATGAATTCCGTGGCGCGCTATCTGGTTAAAATTGGCGGCACCACCGAGGCGCGGGTTATTCCGCTGGTGTCAGGCACGGTTGGCGGCATATCGGGTTTTATGCAAAATGTCGGTGCGGCGGCCCTGTTTTTACCGGTGGTAAAACGCATTTCGACCCGTTCAAAAATCTCCATGTCGCGGCTGCTGATGCCGATGGGGTTTTGTGCAATTCTGGGTGGCACGCTTACCATGGTTGGCTCCAGCCCGTTGATTTTGTTGAATGATTTGATTATCAACGCCAATGAAAACCTGCCCCCCGAAAAACAGATGCAAACCTATGGCTTGTTTTCCGTCACCCCGATTGGCTTGGCTTTATTGTTATCCGGCATAATATATTTTGTGGTTTTTGGCCGTTGGGTGTTGCCCAAAGGCAACGAGGTCCCCGACCAGAAACAGGGGTTGGAAACCCATCTTCATGATGATTACGGCATCGATTATATCAGCGCCGAGGTCTATATTCCGTCAACCAGCCGGTTGATCGGCTCCAGCCTCGACAGTTTTGAAACCAGATTTCATGTGCGCACTGTCGGGGTTACCTCGGGCAAAAAAGTGCGCATGACCACACGCGGTGTGCCCGCCAGCCTGATCATTGCCAAAGGCGACCATCTGGCCCTGATCGGAGAGCGCGAATCAATACAGGTATTCTGCAAAGCCTACGGGCTGGACCTCAAACCGGGGCTGGATCTATTTTCAGAGGTGTTATCCCCCAGCTCCGCCGGTCTGGCCGAGGTGGTAGTATCGCCCACCTCTCCGCTAATCGGAGAATCGGCCCGCACCAAACGCCTGCGCGAATTGCACGGTATTTCGACCCTAAGCATCATTCGCAACAACAAAACCACCCGCGAAGGCGAAGACGTGCGCAACGTCACCTTTCAAGCCGGCGATTCGCTGATTTTGTTTGCCGATTGGCAATGCCTGCAACAATTCCACATTAACCACAAAGTCGTGGTTACCAGCGATTACCCCCAAGAAGAAATCCGCACCCACAAGGTATTCCACGCGCTTACCTTTTTTGCCATCGCCATGGCGCTGGTATTGCTGACCGACCTGCGGCTTTCCGTGGCTTTGCTGGTTGGTGCGCTTGGCATCATTATCAGCGGCGTGCTTGACCCCGAAGAAGCCTATGCCGCTGTCAGTTGGAAAACCGTATTTCTGCTTGCCAGCCTGATACCGCTGGGCAAAGCCGTTGAATCAAGCGGCACCGCTGCCTGGATTGCCCATCAGGTGCTGGTGTTGATCGGCGACGTCGATATCTGGGTTTTACAACTGGTAGTCGCGCTGCTGGCAACTGCATTTACGCTGGTGATGTCCAATGTCGGGGCCACGGTGTTACTGGTGCCGCTGGCTATCAGCATTGCCCTGCAAGCAGGGGCCAATCCGGCGGTGTTTGCGTTGACAGTTGCCATTGCCACTTCCAATTCCTTCTTGATCCCCACCCATCAGGTCAACGCCCTGATCATGGGTCCGGGCCGCTACAAAGTCCCGGATTTTTTCCGCGCTGGCGGCATTATGACGGTGATCTTTCTGGTGGTGCTGATGGTGATGATGCAACTGTTTTATTAAGGCCGCTTGGGGCGACGAATAAACGGAGCCACCAACGCCCAGATAAACCACAGGGTTGCCACCAGTAACAATGTTACCACAATGCTTTGTGTCGGCACCTGCCAGTTACCCCCAAGCATCAGCGGATAGACCAGCACCGCACTTAACGGCGTTAACAATGCCAACACATAAGCCCACCATCGGGGCCGTTGCGGATGCAAACGCGCCAATATCGTAGCACCCCCGCCTGCCTGCCCACGCCACAGCGCCAGCAGCGTCGCCCCGACCAGCGGCAAAATCAACAAAGACAGCGGTAAATAGGGCATGGCCATAATCCAGAACAGCCCCAGATAGATCGCGCCAACCATCCCGAACTCCCATTTTGAAACCTTAAATTCGACCCGCCCGAACCTGTCAGCCATGATCATACCCATCAGCCAGAAACCGGCAGTAACCGCCGCCAGCAATTCAAAATCTTGCGGGCTGATCGGAGCCATGCCCTCTGGTCCCCAAAACCATGTTGCCCACATGCCCCAAGCCACGCCAAGCAGAATAAATACCGCGCCCAGCGCCAGCCAGCCCAATTTACGCATCGCCAGCCGCAGCAAATACCAGCCCAGCAGCACATCAATCAGCGCATGCCAGCCAATGCTCGGAAAGATAAATGAAAACGGAATAGATTCGTAGATCACCGGAATGGTAATGCCTTCGGTGGCCCAGCCAAACAATGCGCCCGCCAGCAGCAACCCCGACAGGCTGCGCACATTAAAATGCGAAAGCGCCACCAGCATCGGATAGGTAAACAAGGTGTAAAACCCGGCAAAACTTAGCAATGCGGGAATCGCCAATAATGGCTCGGTATTCAGATCATGCAATAATTCGCTAACCGGCGCTTCGTTTACAAAAAAGTATTCGGAAAAAAACATCAAGATGATGGCACTGCCATAAGCAAAAGCCAAACGCTGCCAAAAACCTGTCATTTTCCCTCCTCTATCCCGTCACCCGCATTTGCTATGCCCGCATTCCGCGCAAGTCATACAACCCTCGGCCATCCGCATAGCATATTGACCGCATTTGGGGCAAGCAGGCCCGCGCGGTTGCACTGAAACCTGCGCTTCGGGGTCTGCCTTTAGCGCAGCACCGGCCTCCATAAACCCGATCGCCACCAGATGTTCCTCGATCACGCCGCCAATCGCCGCCAGAATAGACGGAATATATTTGCCCCCCATCCACGCGCCGCCGCGCGGGTCAAACACCGCCTTCAGCTCCTCCACCACAAAGCTGACATCACCGCCGCGCCGAAACACCGCTGAAATCATCCGTGTTAACGCCACGGTCCAGGCAAAATGCTCCATATTTTTGGAATTGATAAACACTTCGAAAGGCCGCCGCTTGCCATCCGAAACCACGTCATTAATGGTGATATAAATCGCATGTTCGCTTTCGGGCCAGCGAATTTTATAGGTATTGCCTTCCAGTTGCGCTGGCCGGTCCATCGGGGCGCTCATGTCTGTGGGCGTGTCAACCGATAGCGACAGAACAGAGCCGGTCACATCGTTGGGTCGATAAGTTGTAATCCCCTTGAGGCCGGCTTTCCAAGCTGCCAAATACAGATCCTCAAAGGCTTCAAACGCAAAATCCACAGGCACATTCACGGTTTTGGAAATCGCTGCGCAAATATAGGGCTGAATCACCGCCTGCATTTTCATATGATCCAGCGCGGCAATATCCATCGCCCCGACAAAGCTTTCGGGCAGATTGTCAATATCACCGCCGGTTTCGCGATAAATCCGATAGGCGTGGTCTTCCATGCGATAACTTATCAGCTCATCATCAGCACTGCGTTTTTTGCGGTCGTAAAACCACGAAAATGCCGGTTCGATGCCGCCCGAACAATTATCGCCAAACGCAAGGGAAATTGTCCCCGTCGGGGCAATGGAAAGCAGATGCGAGTTCCGCAAACCATGCCCGGCAATTGCCGCACGAATATCATCAGGCAAACGCTTTGCCATGCCCGATTGCAAAAATTCCTCCGCCTCAAACAACGGAAACGCCCCTTTTTCCTGCGCCAAAGCAATGCTGGCACGATAGGCCGCATCGCGCATTTGCCGCGTCAAATCCGCAGCAAATTCCCGCGCCTCACCACTGTCATACCGCAGGCCCAACATAATCAGCGCATCACCCAAACCGGTATATCCCAGCCCGATGCGGCGTTTATTTGCCGCCTCGGCAGCTTGCTCTTCCAACGGCCAAACCGTGGCATCCAGCACATTGTCCAGCATCCGCACCGCTGTGGTCACCACGCCTATGAACCCGTCAAAATCAAATGTCGCATTGCCAAACGGATCGCGCACAAACCGCGTTAGGTTCATGCTGCCCAAACAACAACAGCCATGATCGGGAATCGGGATTTCTCCACAAGGGTTGGTCGCCTCGATCACCTCGCAGTAATGCAGATTGTTTTCCGCATTGATGCGGTCCAGAAACAAAATGCCGGGTTCGGCGGCCTCGTAAGTATTGCGCATGATGGTCGCCCAAAGCGCGCGCGCATTTACAGTTTTATAAATCCATAAATCACCGGCCTTGCCCGTGCTTTCAACCGGTTCGGCCTTATGCACCAGATCAAAATCTGCGTTTTTGTCCACTGCCTGCATGAAATCATCGCTAACCCCCACAGAAATGTTGAAATTCGACAATTGCCCTTTGGTGCGTTTGGCCGAAATAAATTCCTCGATATCCGGATGATCAACCCGTAAAACCCCCATCTGTGCGCCGCGTCGCGCCCCCGCAGATTCAACCGTGGCGCAGCTTTGGTTAAATACATGCATATAGGAAACCGGCCCCGAGGCTGAGGAATTGGTGCCCGCAACCTTGGCCCCGCGCGGCCGGATGCTGGAGAAATCATAACCAACCCCGCCACCGCGCCGCATGGTTTCCGCAGCTTGGCGCAGGGCATGATAAATACCCACCTTACCATCCACGGTGCCCGAAACACTATCGCCAACAGGCTGCACAAAACAGTTGATCAGGGTAACGTTTTTAATGCCTGCACCGGCCGCAGAATTCACCCGGCCACCGGCAATAAAGCCTTTTTCCTGCGCCTCCAAAAAGGCTGTTTCATGCTTGGCAGGGGCAGATTCCACCGCCGCCAAAGCCCGCGCCACCCGCGCACGAATGGCCGCAACCATGGCATCTGCATCCAGTTTTTGCTCATCACCTTTGGCGTATTTTTCACGCAAAACATCAACCGAGATTTCTTGCCATTTTTGGGCGGTGATATTGGCGGTTTTGTTCACAATTGATCCTCGCGTTTCAGGGTGCAGGCGTTCAAACTACGGCGCGATATTGTTTTTTTCAAGAACAAAACAAGAAACCACTTGGCGAATCCGGTTTGCCTGTTAGACAGGCAAAGGGGGTAATATGGCAAAACTGCATCTGGTGAAACTTAGCGTTGGTTCGGAAAGCGTGGCAACCAAAGCCGCGTGGCAGGCTGAACAAATGGCCAAAACCGGGGCAGAACCACGCCACGTCACCCGTATGTGGCCAAAACGCGCGGCTGAATTGCTGCAAGGCGGCTCGATCTATTGGGTGATCAAAGGCAATGTTCTGGCCCATCAAAAAATCATCCGCCTTGACGAAGTCATCACCCAGGACGGCATCCGCCGCTGCGGCATTGTCCTCAATCCGCAATTGATGCAAACCGTGCCGCAACCACGCCGCCCGTTTCAAGGCTGGCGGTATTTGGCCGTTAACGACGCCCCGCGCGATACCACGCCTTTTGTGGAAGGTGTTGAGGAACTCCCCATTGAATTACAAGCCCAACTGGCCAACCTCGGGGTTTTGTAAAAAATTTACGCCCCCTATTGAAACCCCGTCAAAAACCTATATGTAAACAGTACTAACATGTCCATCTTAGAACTTAGACAGGAGATTAAAATGGAAACGCTTAGCAACGATCACGAATCAGAACGCCGCAAAAGCGTCTGGATGCGAGGCCTGTTTATGGTGATATTCATGATCCTGCTTAACGTAGCAGTTACGGTGCTTGCGGTTGTTGCCATCGTGCAATTTTTCTGGCTGCTGTTCAAAAGCGAAAAAAACCAGGGCCTGACAGATTTTGGCAAGTCCCTAAGCAAATGGTTCCGCGACGTTGTGCGTTTTCAAACGGTTGAAACCAACACCAAACCCTTCCCTTGGGCCGCATGGCCATCCGAGGATGATCGCTAGGTCCGGCAATCTGTCCGGCTTCTTTGTTGCCCGAATACTCAAAAAAACCCGAAGGCGAAGCCGAGGGCCAAGCCCAAAGGGAAGTGGTTTTTTGCGCCAGCAAAAACGCCGCTGGACTGCGGGAGCCTTGGTTATTTGAAAACAAACCCTCCCGCGCACTGCACCATGATCCTTGCAGGATCACAGCGCAACACTTGGGCATGGCCTCGCTACGCTCGGAGCCCCGCCGGAATTATCCGGCGATAATCCCCGGCGAGTCGCCAAAATCTACCCCCGGGAAAACAATATTGCCAAGTTCCGATAAAGGTATCCCGAACATATCGCGCAGCACCCAGCCCGCATAGCGGCGCACATCGCTGGTCGGCATCAAGTCGCGGTTTTGATACAGGTCGGATTCATCCAGCCCCGGCCAATCGGTCATTACCTTGCGGCCTTTCAGCGCCCCGCCAGCCATTAGCATTGCCCCGCCGGTTCCGTGATCCGTGCCCATAGACCCGTTTTCAGCCACAGTCCGGCCAAATTCGGTTATTGCCATCACCGTGGTGCGTTGCCAATTATTGCCAAGCCGGTTTTTCAAAATCAAAATCGCCTCGGATAATTGCTCCATCGCGTTGCCCATGCTGCGGCTTTGGTTATTATGCGTATCCCAGCCGCCCACAGAAAACGCGGCAATACGCGAAGCATCATTCAGCTTATCCGCTGTAAACTGCGCCAAAGCCCGGATAGGCCCGTTGCGCCCGCGCCCCATATCCATTGTGTCATTGGTTTTGGACAGGTCCATGGCCATCTGCACGGTCTCGGTGAACAGTGCGTCACTGCCATAAATCTGGTTCAGCAATCGCTCTGCTTGTGGGGACAGGTCAAGCGCGGATTCGGGGCTCCAGATGGAATGATCCTGCGCGCCTTCCAGCAATAACAACCGTTCACGCCCCACCGCAAACGCGGTTTCGACATGGGTATCGGGCATCAGGGAAAGCACTCGGTTCAACCAGCCATCCCCCGCAGCTGTCAGGCTGGCATCAGCATTGCCACCGCCATTTTCCAACAGGTCTTGCCCATCAAAATGGCTGCGTTTATCGCGATACGGCGTTGAAACCGCATGGGCAAAAGACAGCTCTCCGGCGCGCCAAAGCGGCATCAGGTCCGCCAAGCCTTTATTCAGGGAAAAGAACCCGTCAAGGTCAATGCTGCCCGCAGCCTCGCCGGCAATCAGGTTTGGCCGCCATTGCGCCAAATCGGGGTCGCCGTAAGGCTGCACAACATCCAACCCGTCCATGGCACCGCGCAGAATAATCACCACAAGCCGGTTTTCACCGGGGGTTGCGGCAAAGGTTACCGGTGTTAGCAAAGGCGACGCAGCGGCAGAACAGCCAAGCGCCACGGTCTGGCTGATAAATTTTCTTCTTGAAAGGGTCATGACGGCCTCCTTATCGGCGCATAAATGTGGGGGAGATCAGCATCAAGGCGACCCCTTCCCATTTTTGGTCAACCGCTGCCACCGCAACGCCAAGTTCATCAGTTGCAAGCGGCCCCAGCACGATTTCCAACAGTTTTATCGGGTCTATATCAGCGGCGAGGGTCTGGGCCAGATCTCCGGCCCAGTTAATACGGGCGGCCAGAGTTGGCGGGGTGATCCATGCTTCCAGTGCTTCATCCCAGCCATCAGGGCCGGTTGGGCGAAACGGCGGTTGACCCATGCCAACCAACGGCCCGTAAAACCCCGACACCAGTTCGCGGACATCAAGGTTCTGGATAATTTCAGCAGAAACATCAATCGCCCGCATACAGCACACCATATATTCAAACGGCAAACGGGCTTTTTGCCCCAACGGGGTTTGCGCAGCCTTATGGTTTAACAGCACATCATAAAGCGCGATTAGCGCGCCATCACTGGCAAGATAGGCATCCGCCATGGCGCTCACGTAATCCGCATCCGGTTCCGGCCCGACAAAATGCACTGCAAGTTTTCGCGCCAGATGCATTGCCGTGGTGGGGTTAATCGCCAGATCCTCAAGAAATTCAAAGATATTTTCAAGGCTGGCATCCCCCGCACCATAGGTTTTGCCCAAAATGGTCTCCGCCCCCGGTTCGGCAATGGCAGGGTTGAATTCGACACCTTCCAGCGTAACCGTAAGCCCGGTCAGTAATTCGGCAAACTGGCGCACATCATCTTGCGAATACGCACCATCAACCCCCAAGGTATGCAATTCCAGAATCTCGCGCGCCAGATTTTCATTCAACCCAGCTTCGCGCCGCTTTCCAGCCCGTGAATTTGGCCCGACCGATGCGTTTTGATCCAGAAACAATATCATCGACGGATGGGTGACCACTGCCTTTAGCAGATCGGCAAACTTACCGGTTAAATTAGGGCGAATGGCATCTTCGAAATACCCACCCAGCAATATCTGGGAATTAAATTGATTAGGTGCCACCGAAAAATGATCCAGCCAAAAGGCAAAAATCCGTTCGCGAAAACCGCGCGGGCTAAGCAGTGGCCTTAATAACAGGCGGCGAAAATCCTCGTTCACCCCAAGACGCATTTCCTGTCGCAGGTCTTTGAATTCCTGCGAATCACCGCCGTGCTCACGCCGAATTTGCCGCAAGGAAACCAGCGCCAACCGGCGGGCCTCGGTATCGGGATAGGGCAGCGCTGTATCGGCGGGATCAACGCTTTGCATCTGCGCCAGCAGCCCCGCTGTAAAAACAGTTTCATCCGGACGTATGCCATAGCCAAACCGGCTGGCATTTATAAAATCTTGCTCATTGGTCATTTCAGCACCTTTCGCTTTGATACTATCTTAACGCGGCAGCTTTTGATTTCCGTCGGAATTTATTTTGACACCCGAGCCTTGGATGCGGGCATTGCCACAAGCAAGCCAGCAAAAAAGATCAACCCCATACCAACAAGCGTCACCGCCCCGGGTTTTTCTGCAAAGAACACAAACCCCCAAAGCGTTGCGGATAACAGGTAAACGTAATCAAACACCGCAATAATAGCTGGCGGTGCAATCTGGTAGGCACGGGCAATGCCCGAAAATATACCAACAGCCATCAGCCCGACAAATGCCATCAACCCCCATTCCCACAGGCCCATTTGCCCCCAGCCCGTAAATACAAAGGCAGAAGCAGATTGAAACTGGCTTGATAACGGCAAAATTGTCAGCACCACAATACCGATCAGACCGGTTATTAGAAATACAGCCAATAGCGAAAATGACAGAATTAACGGTGATTCCTGCTGACATTTGCTTCGGGTTAGAATCATGGCTATGGCCAAAAAGCTGGCACCCAATACCGGCAATAAGGTAAACCATAAAAACCCGTCTGTGCCCGGTTGCAGAATAACAACCACCCCGACAAAGCCCAGCATAATACCCAGCCATTGACGGCCCGATGTGGGTTCATCTGTCAGAAAGGTCGAGAAAAGCGCCACCAGAATGGGAAAGGTATAGATCGCCACCGCCGCCACTGACAGGCTTAGAAACGGAAAAGACGCATAATAACATACCCATGTCAAAACCAGCAAAACACTGCGTAACAGCACCCATTTAGGCGCATAAACCCGAAACGCCGTGCCGGTCAAAACAAATATAACACCCAGAACAGGCAGCGCAAAAAGCGAGCGCAAAAAGAATATTTGCCAGATTGTCAGATTAAGGCTTAGCTGTTTTGCAATCGCATCGCTAAATGCCAAAGCGGTCACCGAAGCTGAAATAATCAGAATGCCCTGGAGGGTCTTGTCAGGTCTGCCATGCATCTGCGTCACTTTTCAACTTGGGCCAGTTCACGCTATTGCAATATTTCAACCGCGTCCACACCCCAGACCGCGATTTTCAAGACCCAGCCTTCAAACCCGTCCGCCTCGATAAAACACCATTCCAGCTGACAGGTTTCCAGCCGTGCAATCACGCCTTTCATGGCCGTGGCCACCGGCATGGCATCGCCAAACGGAGCCGCGAACAAAGTCGCCTGTGCATCGGTAACCACCACCGTGCGCGCCCCGCTTAACAAAGAACGATGCACCCAGCCACCTGCGCCATCCGCATCGACCACCCGCAACCAGTTGCCATATTCAGCCGTCACCTGAAGCGGGGTGCCGCGATGTTTCAACACCCAGTCAATGCGATGGGTCCGCGCGGGGCCGCGGCGCACATAGGCCTCGGATACTTTCATCGAAACATAACGCGGCAACGGATGCCCGGTCACCGGCCCGATGCTGCCCTGTTGCGCCATGGCCTGAACCGCAACAAACATCGCGGTTAATACGGTAAAAATCAGCTTCATAATGCCCTGCCTGTGCCCGATTTTCCGCGCGGATTTTGTTTTTTGATTTCCCTGCGCGGTTTTCCCTGCCATTATAACCAAAATCACAGGCGCAAAGGAACCAAAATCTATGCCGGCCAAAGCCCTAAAAGTCATTCTGACCCGTCGCCTGCCCGAACCGGTCGAAACCCGCATGAACGAGCTGTTCGACGTAGAGCTGAATGCAACCGACACCCCGATGAGCCGCGAACAGCTAAGCGATGCCATGGCCCGTGCCGATGTGCTGGTGCCAACCCTGGGCGACCGGGTCGATCAGGGCCTGCTGGCACAGGCTGGTGATGGGCTGCGGCTGATTGCAAATTATGGCGCAGGGTTTGACCATATAGATGTGCAAACCGCGTTGCAGCGCGGCATCATGGTATCAAACACGCCCGGGGTTTTAACCGATGATACTGCCGATATGACCATGGCGATGATCCTGTCAGTGCCGCGCCGGTTACGCGAAGGCAATTTGCAAATGCAACAGGATAAATGGGAAGGCTGGAGCCCGACCGCCCTGATGGGCCACCGGATTGGCGGAAAACGCCTCGGTATTCTGGGCATGGGCCGCATTGGCCAAGCCGTTGCGCACCGCGCCCGCGCCTTTGGCCTGCAGGTGCATTATCATAATCGCCGCCGCTTGCATCCCGATACCGAAACCGCGCTGGAAGCAACCTATTGGGAAAGCTTTGATCAAATGCTGGCACGGGTTGATATTCTGACAATCCATGTGCCCCACACCCCCAGCACTTTTCATTTGCTAAACGCGCGGCGGCTGAAATTGATGAAACCTTCGGCTTTTGTGATCAATACCGCGCGCGGCGAGGTGATCGACGAAAACGCCCTGACCCGCATGTTGCGCGCCGGTGAAATCGCCGGTGCGGGGCTGGATGTTTTTGAAAATGGTAATGACGTGAACCCGCGGCTTCGCGGGTTGGACAATGTGTTATTGCTGCCCCACATGAGCAGCGCCACCGTTGAAGGCCGCTTGGATATGGGCGAAAAAGTAATCATCAACATCAAAACCTATGCCGATGGCCACCGCCCGCCTGATCAGGTTGTGCCGGCAATGTTATAAACCTTGGACCTTGCCAAAAAAGACAGGAGCGCTCCCGCAGTCCAGCGCCGGAATTTCTTTCAGAAATTCGACCCTTCCCTTTGGGCTTGGCCTCGGCTGCGCCTCAGTAAAAGGCCAGCCTGCGGCGCGAGTATTTTTGCAACAAAGAAAAGCGGTTGATGCTAAACGTTGATCTCGGTCAGTTGCTGCACGATCTTTTTCTTGACGGGAGGCAACAGGTTGCCAAGCCGAAGCGCGGCACCACGTAAAAGACGGCCCGGCGGGCTGGTATCTGTGAACAGTTTTACCAATGCATTTGTGCCCATATATAATGGCCGCGCGACCTTGCGGTGTTTGGCCTGATACTTCCCCAGAACCGAGGCCGACCCGATATCGGTGCCATTGGCCAATGCTATTTCGATTTCTTGTGCCAGCACATGCGCGCCACTTAAGCCAAGGTTGAACCCGTGCGCGGTAACCGGATGCATCCCGACCGCTGCGTCACCAAGCAAGGCAAAACGGGTGCTGATGAATTTTTCCGCGTAAACCCCCATCAACGGATAGGCATGGCGTTTGGTGGCCAATTGCATATCGCCTAATTGTCCGGCGAATCGGCGCTGGATATCGCTGGCAAATTCTTGCGGGGACAGATCCAGCAGAGCTTGGGATTTATCGGTTGGCAAGGTTACCACAACCGAAGACTTATCCCCAAACATGGGCAGAATCGCCAAGGTCTGATCATAATGAAAACACTCAAAAGCTGTGTCATTATGGGGTTTGCTATGGTTCATTTCACAAACAATCACCGTGCGACCAAAATCATGCATCTGCGCGCCAATGCCCATCTTTTTGCGGGTGTCCGAAAACCGGCTGTCAGCGGCAATAACCAGCTTGGCTTTCAATACCGAACCATCCGAAAGGGTAACCAGACCCCCGGAAATATCGGTCGAAGTGTCGGTTACTTCAGCCCCTGTCATGATGGTAATATTCTTGTTGTCTTTGACGGTTTCATAAGCAGCACGGCGAATAATATGGTTTGGCACCAGATGGCCCAGATATTGCGACCCTGTGGCCATGCTGTCAAAATGCAAGGCATAGGCAGAATTACCGTTTAGCACTTTGGCGTCCCGAATATTGCCGATTTCCTCAATCGGGAAATGATCCCAGATTCCGAGGTTTTTCAACACCCGTTCCGATGAATGGGTCAGGGCAATATCGCGGCCGTCCTCGGCTGGGTTTTGCAGAACCTCTAGCGGTAAACGTTCCACCAGTGCAATTTTCAGATCGGTATCGGCAAGACAACGGGCAAAGCTAAGCCCCGCCGGCCCTGCGCCGATTACCACAATATCATAGGATTTATTGGCCATGGGATTCTCCGTTTTAGCCATCATACTGTCAAAGTAAGGTTTGTATTGCGCAGGTCAACCACCCAAAGTGGATTTACAAGATTTACAGTCAAGGTTTACAGAAGTTACAAGCTTGCGCATCTCGCCATAAAGCGCATCATATATCAACATTTCACCGCGCAAAACCTGACCAGCGCCGGTGATTACCTTGATCGCTTCTGCCGCCATCATTGCCCCCATAACCCCGGCCAATGCCCCCATTATGCCCGCCTCGGCACAGCTTGGCGCCAGCCCTGCGGCGGGGCGCTTGGGAAAAACGCATTGATAACACGGGCCGCCATTGGCCGGGTCATATAGCCCGATCTGGCCCTCCCACTGGCTCATCGCGGCGGAAATCAACGGGATTTTCAGGTCTACACAGGTTTGATTCACCAGATAGCGCGTATCAAAATTGTCAGACCCATCCAGCACCAGATCATACCCTTTTACAATTTCCTCAGCATTTTCCGGCTTCAGCCGCTTGGCATGGGCCACAACCCGAACCCCCGGATTTATTCGCCCGATCGAGGCCACCGCACTATCGGTTTTCAACAAGCCAATGCTGGCCGTATCATGCAAAACCTGCCGTTGCAGATTGGACAGGCTAACCACATCATCGTCAACAATGCCCAACGTGCCAACCCCGGCAGCAGCCAAATACATCAAGGCAGCGCTGCCCAGCCCCCCTGCCCCGATGCACAATAGTTTAGCGCTCAACAGTTTTTGCTGACCTGCCCCGCCGATTTCACGCAACACGATATGGCGAGCGTAACGTTCAACCTCATCGACTTTCATGACGTGCCTTTGCTTTACGACCCGCCCAGCGGACAAACATCGTATAAATAGAAACAGGAATTGCGATAATACCAAGCCACATCAAAGAGATAAGGTCACCCCGAACACTAACAAAAAACGGATGCGTTTGCGGTAAAAACTGGGAGCCGCCAATAACTGCCAATGCCAGCCCCAGTAAGCAAAAATACACCCAGCGCGGTGAATGAAAAACCCAAGCATAGCCAAACGCCAAGGCCGAAATCACCCCGACAGTCCATATCCCGCCCGCATAAATCATCCGATACCGTCAAACAGCGCTGATGAAAGATACCGCTCAGCAAAGCTTGGCAATATTACAACGATTTTTTTGCCAAGCATTTCAGGGCGATGGCCAATTTCAACCGCCGCAGCCAGCGCCGCACCGGAGGAAATACCAACCGGAATGCCCTCATTCATCGCAATGCTATGGGCCATTTCAAAGGATGTTTGATTGCTGATGGTCAAAACCTCGTCAATCAATCCAGCATCCAAAACCGATGGCACAAACCCCGCGCCGATCCCTTGAATTTTGTGCGGGCCAGCCATACCCCCAGACAAAACAGGCGAATCCTCGGGTTCCACCGCGATAATCTCAACATCCGGCTTGCGTGTTTTCAATACCTTAGCCACACCGGTTAAAGTGCCCCCCGTGCCAACCCCCGAGATAAACACATCAATATCACCCCCCGTATCAGCCCAGATTTCCTCAGCCGTGGTGGCCATATGCGCAGCAGGGTTGGCAGGGTTTTCAAATTGTTGCGGCATAATAGCACCCTTGATGCTCGCCACCAGCTCATTGGCCTTTTTGATCGCCCCCGCCATGCCCGCAGCAGCATCGGTAAGCACCAATTCCGCGCCCAAAAGCGCAAGCATTTTGCGACGCTCCACCGACATGCTTTCGGGCATGGTCAAAATCAGCCGGTAACCGCGCGCCGCACAAACAAAGGCCAGTGAAATTCCTGTATTGCCAGAAGTAGGCTCAACCAAAACACCCCCCGGCTGTAACTTGCCAGAAGCCTCAAGCGCATCAATCATACCAACCCCGATTCGGTCTTTGACCGACCCTAGCGGATTGAAAAATTCCAGCTTGCCAATGATAATGGCATCGACCTTTTGAGCCGCTGCAAATCGAGACAATTGAACAAGCGGAGTCCCACCAAATGTCTCGGTTATGTCATTGAAAATTCTTCCTTTACTCGGCAAAACCATTAAAATCTCCCCCAGGTTAAATCGTAAAGTCGTTTTTATCTTTATCAACACGATCAATGCCGGCTTTAACCGCCTTTTCGCATAGGTCTTCCATCGTTAATTCATCAAATTTCTGCAACACTTCGTGCTGAACCGCGTCTCTGATTGGCCCAATAATTATCTCGCCCAAGGGTGAATGCGTTGGAGAATCCCCCTCGTCACGCGACATCTGGTCAACCACCCGCAGCACATCACCAAGGGTAATTCGGCGCCGTTCTTTGGCCAGCGTATAACCGCCACGCGGGCCGCGCACTCCTTTCAAAACTCCGGCTCGCACCAGTTTTTGCAGCACCTGTTCCAGATACCGCTGCGGAATGCCTTGCCGCTCGGTAATATCCTTGGATTGCACCGGATGCGGACGCGAATTATAAGCAATATCCAGCACCGCTTCGAGCGCAAGAGACGATTTTTTTGAAAGTGTTAACATTACTGGCTACCTGTTGAGCCAAAACCACGCTGGTTTCGCTCTGTTTTTGATAAAATATCTGTTTCAACAATAGCACATTGAGTGACAGAAGCAAAAATCATTTGAGCAATCCTGTCACCATGATTAATCTGAAAATCCTCATCGCCAAAGTTGATCAAAATAACCCCCACCTCGCCACGATAATCGCTATCAATTGTGCCCGGCGCATTTAGCAATGTGACCCCATGCTTCAATGCAAGCCCGGATCTCGGCCTGATTTGGACCTCATAACCCGTTGGAATTTCAAGGCAAAGCCCAGATTTAACCAATAATCTCTGATTTGGCTTAAGGGTCAACGTTTTTTGTTTTGTATCTGCCAGAATATCCATTCCTGCCGCGCCCGATGTTTGATAGGCGGGCAAAGGCAGGTGCGGATCCGCACCCAAAGCTCTGGATATTTTAAGTATCTGTATCACCAAAAGCCTCGACA
>JAKITE010000037.1 GCA_021648225.1 Paracoccaceae bacterium | reverse complement strand
CAGTTTGCCTTTTGATCCGGCAGTGATTTTTGCGCTTTTGCCATAGCGGATGGCGTTTTCAATGACGTTACGCAAGGCGCGGCGCATGGCAACCGGTTTGATACGCACCAAAAGTGCCGGTTCGGTTTCAACCGTGGCATCGCCACCAATCGCTACAATATCCCTGACCAGATCATCCAGAAAATCCGTCAGATCAACGGTTCGGGTCTGTTCGGAGGTCACCATGCCCCGGGCAAAAGACAGGGTTGAATCAACCATTTCCTGCATTTCGGCAATGATGGCCACCAGCCTTTCCCGGGTTTCGTTTTCATCCACCATTTCGCTTTGCACCCGCATCGCGGTAAGCGGCGAACGCAGATCATGGCCAAGTGCGGCCAGCAGCCTTGTGCGTTCCGAAACAAACCGGGTCAGGCGTTCCTGCATTTCGTTAAACGCAACGGTCAGGCGGCGCAATTCCTCGGGGCCTTGGGCTGGCAGATCAGCGGGGTTTTCGCCTCGGCCAAATCTTTCGGCCGCATGGGCCAGTTTACGCAACGGGTCGGTAAGCTGGCTAAGCGCGACCCAGACCGTAGCCATGATAATCAACGTGGCCAAGCCATAGCTAACAGTCGAGACCCAAGGCCATTGCAGTGGTGGCCGATGGAAGCGGGTGGAAACATTCAGCCATTGGCCGTCTTGCAGGGAAATCGCCAGTTTCATTTCAACCGATGTCAGGTCCAGCCCCATCATTTGTCTGTGCATCTCGGCCATTTCGGGCGAAATGTTTTCAATGCCTTCAAACGGTTCGGCTGATTGCACCTGATGCAATTCAACCCTGATTTCATGGTCAAACCCGTCACTTTCCAACAGCCGCTGCACCCGGGTTTTGACGGTGCCGTCACCGCCGTGATCCAGATGGTCAACCGAGGCTTGGGGTGCCAGTGAAAACCGCGCCAGCGGTGAATCAGCCGCGGCCAGAATTTTTGGTTGCAGTTCTTCGGGCGCGGCCTCCAGCAATCGCACCACATTAGCGGCCCGGCCTGCGGCCTCCAGCCCCAGTGCGGCGCGCACCGCCAGGCTGCGTTCATCGACAAACAGCCAAAGACTGATGCTTTGCACCACCATAAACGTAGCAAGAATGATCAAAACAAGCTGCCCGCGCAGGGTTTGGGGGATCAGCCGCCGCATCACAGGTTTTTCACATCGGTTGACAGGCAATAGCCGCCGCCGCGCACCGTGGTGATTAATTCGGGCCTGCCGGCATCGGTTTCGATTTTGCGGCGCAACCGGCTGATCTGGTTGTCGATGGTGCGGTCAAACACATGGGCGCTGCGCCCCGATGTCAGGTCCAGCAATTGATCCCGCGACAGCACAAATCGCGGTCGTTCCAGAAACACGGTCAGCAATTTGAATTCGGCGGTGGTTAGCGGAGTTTCGGCCTTGGTATCGGGGTTGATCAATACGCGCCGGTCGGTGTCGAGGGTCCAGTTGGCAAATTGCACTTTGTGGCCAGACAAGGTGCCGGCCGCCAGTTCATTGCGGCTGTGACGGCGCAAAATTGCCTTGATACGGGCTAGAAGTTCCCGGGGGTTAAAGGGTTTTGGCAGGTAATCATCTGCGCCGATTTCCAAACCGATGATGCGGTCGGTTTCCTCGCCCAGCGCGGTTAGCATTAGAATCGGTAACTGCCCCTGACTGCTAAGCCTGCGACACACCGATAAACCGTCTTCGCCCGGCATCATCACATCCAGAACCAGCAGATCAAACCGGCCTGCTGCCAGTTTTGCATCCATTTCAACCGCATCCTTGGCGGAATCGGCCCTGAATCCGTTTTTTTTCAAATATCGCGTGACCGCATCGCGAATTTCGCGGTGGTCATCCACGATCAGAATGCTGGGGATATGTGGGGTTTCGGTCATTTCATCGCCTTTATAACGCGCTGGCTTTATCGGTGCTGCAAAGATTGTGTATCCGATTGTATCAGGCATTTCCCCTGCGACATAGCAATACAAAACCGCCGGTTGGCTGGCATAGTATTGCGACAATTACCCCCCAGTTAAAAGGCATCGAAACGTTAACACAAAGGACACATCATGAAACGCAACCCGGTTCTTGCGATTGGTTTTACCACAATGGTCGCACTTGGCGCTGTTATTTCTTCGCCGGTTTTGGCAGATGCCAATAATGGCCCGCATGGCAATATGGCAAGCGGCCAAAGCACCATGATGGCGGCTGGTGGCCAAGGCGGCCCTGATCATGGTGGCGGCATGATGCCGGCCGGTGGTTCGGGTATGATGCAAATGATGATGCAGATGCACAGCCAGATGAAAGCCGGCGGTATGACGGGTGGTTTTGGCGATATGCGCCGTTTTGATAGTGACGGAGACGGAACCGTTTCCCAAGCCGAGGCCGAGGCAGGGTTGGCGGCAAAGCTGGCTGAGTTTGACGCAAATGGTGATGGTTCACTGTCGATTGCCGAATTTGAAACCCTGCACAGTGCGGCCATTCGTGAACAGATGGTTGACCGGTTTCAGGCCCTGGATAATGACGGTGACGGCATTGTCACCAGCCAGGAAATGGCCGCGCCGGCAGCGCGCATGGGCCAGATGAATAATGCTGGCACGGGGCAGGGGATGGGCAGCAACAATGCCACGCCTATGCATGGTCAAAACAACTAGCTCGGAGCAAAAAGGATAAAGGTGATGAACGATTTTATGGATACAGAAATGGGCAACGGTGTCGGCATGGGCTGGGGCATGGGGGGTATCGGCATGCTGCTGATCACGGTTGTATTTGTGCTCGTGATCGTTGCTTTGCTGAAATATATCCGCAACTAACCCTGCGGAACCAAGTTGCCAAACCAGCAATCGCCGGAAAACACAGGTTTTAATACCCTTTTGGACTTTGTGTTGGTGAAAACTGGTTTGGCATATGAGATTGACGTTAAGGCAAGGGTCATTCCGATGACCCCCAAGAATATGATCCCCTGTTGTATTCTTGATGCCTGCCCCCCCGCCATGGCTGTTGCACCATCGGGGTCAGGCCGCGCGCAAGGCCATGTTTCATTCCATGATCCTGCGCGCGGTCAAAATTTTGCATCCTGTCGCGCATATAAAAACCCTTGACCCTACAGTCACTGGAAGGATTAAGGTTGGAAAAATTAACTTTATAGGTGTTAAAATGGCAAAGACACATAGTCATACTGACCAGCATGACCATTCAGGTTCTAACGGCACCGCCACCGATCCGGTTTGCGGAATGCAGGTTGCGAGTGATGCAGGCAAGCCAACCGAAACCTGGCAGGATCAGACCTTTCATTTTTGCAGCGATAAATGCCATGGTAAATTTAACAGAGACCCGTATTTTTATGCTTCGGGTCGCAATGCCCAGCAAAAACATACCGCAACCGAAAATACTGAATATACCTGCCCGATGCACCCCGAAATTTTGCAAGACCACCCCGGTGCCTGCCCGATTTGTGGCATGGCGCTGGAACCGCTGGTGGCTAGCAGCGATGTGCCTAATGAGGAGTTAATTGATTTCACCCGCCGCATGTGGATCAGTGCCGCCGCCGCCGCGCCCTTGATTGTGGTGACCATGGGGCCAATGGTGGGGCTGCATCCGCGCGAATGGATCGGTGAACCGCTGACCAGCTATCTTGAATTTTTGATCGCCACGCCAATCATTCTTTGGGCAGCGCAGCCGTTTTTTGTGCGAGGCTGGAATTCGATCAAAACCATGAACCCTAATATGTGGACCCTGATCGCCATTGGTGTCGGGGCGGCATATATCTATAGCCTTGTTGCTACCTTTCTGCCGGGGGTTTTCCCGAAAGCATACAGTGCTGGCGGTGTTGTCGGCACATATTACGAGGCTGCGGTGGTGATTGTCACCCTGATCTTTGTTGGTCAGGTGCTTGAATTGCGGGCCCGGGAACGAACAGGCGATGCGATTAAGGCATTACTTGATCTGGCACCAAAGACGGCGCGGCGCATTTTGCCCAATGGCGATGAATATGATGCGCCCTTGGAAAATATCATTGAAGGCGACCGGTTGCGGGTGCGCCCCGGCGATAGCATGCCGGTGGACGGCGTGGTAATCGAGGGCAGCTCGGCCGTCGATGAAAGCATGCTGACGGGAGAATCGATGCCGGTTAACAAAACCCCCCAAGATCCGGTAACCGGCGGCACGATCAACAAGAACGGCTCGCTGGTGATCGAGGCGGGCAGGGTTGGTGCCGATTCAGTGCTAAGCCAGATCGTTGAAATGGTGGCCGGGGCTAAACGATCCCGTGCGCCTATTCAGGGCATGGTTGACACGGTGGCGTCGGTATTCGTGCCGGTGGTGATTTTGATCGCTATTACGTCGTTTTTAATCTGGTTTTTCTTTGGTCCTGACCCTCGACTGGTGTTTGCCGTGGCCGCGTCGGTTTCGGTTTTGATCATCGCCTGCCCTTGTGCATTGGGTCTGGCAACACCAATTTCGATCACCACAGCCGCTGGGCGCGGCGCGCAGGCGGGGGTGTTGATTAAAGACGCCGAAGCGCTGGAACGTATGGCGCGGGTGGATATTCTGATTGTCGACAAGACCGGCACACTTACTGCGGGCAAGCCAACCCTGACCGATACCATTGCGCTTGAGGGGGTGGATGCGGATACCTTGCTTTCATTGGCGGCGGCGCTTGAAAAAGGTTCCGAACATCCTTTGGCCGAGGCGATTGTTGCCGGGGCTGAGGAAAAAGGCCTGAAAGTCGGTAAAATTACCGGTTTTGAGGCGGTCACCGGCAAAGGCGTGCAAGGCTCGGTCGGCAAACGCAAGGTGGCGCTTGGCAACAAGGCAATGATGGCTGATCTGGGGCTGGCAACCGAGGCTGTCGATGAACAAGCCGATGGATTACGCTCGCAAGGCAAAACCGCAATGTATGTGGCGGTGGATGGCAAGCTGGCCGGGATTGTTGCTGTGGCTGACCCGATCAAAGCCAATACCCCTGACACCATCAAAGCGCTGCACGCGGTTGGGTTGCGCATCATCATGGCCACTGGCGATAACGAGCGCACCGCGCAAGCGGTTGCCAGCCAGCTGGGCATTGACGAAGTGCGTGCCGGAGTGATGCCCGAAGACAAGAAAAACCTTGTCGAGGCGCTTCAGGCGGCTGGTCACAAGGTTGCCATGGCTGGCGACGGGGTTAATGATGCCCCCGCACTGGCGGCGGCTTCGGTCGGGATCGCCATGGGCACCGGTGCGGATGTGGCGATGGAAAGTGCCGGCATTACCTTGCTGGGCGGTGATCTTGGCGGCATCGTGCGGGCCCGCAAACTGGCCCGCGCGACGCTGTGGAACATCAAGCAAAATCTGGTCTTTGCCTTTGGCTATAATGCGCTGGGAATTCCGGTTGCGGCGGGTATTTTGTATCCGCTGACCGGCACCTTGCTGTCGCCAATGATCGCAGCGGCAGCGATGAGCCTTAGCTCGGTTTCGGTGATCAGCAATGCGTTGCGCCTGCGTCGGTTGAAACTGTAAAGGAAACGCCATGGAACATCACGGAGCCGCTAAAAAGCCTACCACCGGCGGCCATTCGGGGCATTTGCCAAGCAGCGGCAAAGCCTTGGCGATTGCGGGCTGGTTGACCGGTATATATTTTCTGATTGAACTGGCCGTGGGGTTGTGGACCGGTTCGGTGGCGGTTATTTCGGATGCGTTCCATACATTTTCGGCGGTGGGCGGGGTTCTGGTGGCGATTATAGCGGCACGCCTTGCCCGCAGGCCAGCCGATGATCGGCGCAGTTTTGGTTGGTATCGGGCTGAAATTATCGGCGCATTGGCCAATGGTGCTTTTTTACTGGTCATGGCTTTGGTGGTGATTGTCATGGGGCTAATGCGGCTGGGCCAACCGGTGGAACTGGCAACCACGCCGATGTTTCTGGTGGCTGCGGGCGGGCTGGTAACCGAGGTGATTTCCTTGGTGCTTCTATATCGTCAACAGGGCAATGATTTGAACATTCGCGGCGCGTATTGGCATATTATCCAGACCTTTGTGGGTTCAATTATCATTATTGTTGCGGCGCTGGTGATCCGGTTTACCGGATTTCTGGCGATTGACCCGATCCTTGGCATTGCCTTTGGGCTTGTGTTGCTTTGGGCCAGTTGGGGGATACTGCGCGAGGCGGCGCATATTCTGATGGACGGCACGCCCGATGATGTTGATCTTGCGCAGGTTATGGCTGCTTTGCAGGGGGTCAACGGAGTTGAAAACCTGCACCATGTGCATGCGTGGGCATTAACCGGCGGGCGCTATGTTTTTTCTGCACATCTAAAAATCGAAAGCAAAACCGGTGTGGATAATGCTGAAATCTTAACCAAAGCCAGCGAAATATTAAAAACCGAATACGGCTTTTTCTTTTCAACCTTACAGCTAGAAACCACCTGCTTGGACGAAAGCAATGCCGCCGAGATTGATATTTTGGGCCATCATGACGCCTAGTGCATGATCAACGGAGTATGGCAATAATTTAGGTTACAAATGGTTATAGCCGTAAAATCAGCGGCTTAAGTGGGGGTCTGCGACCCGGCTCCGCTATCTGAGTTACAATTAGTTACAAAGTTTACCTATTTTGAAATTATCGACGCGGTATTCTATATGCATGCATTCATATGAACCGAGTCTATCCAAACATTTGTTGATTGTTGATGACGATCAGGAAATCCGTGTGCTGCTCAAACGGTTTCTGGGTAAACAGGGTTTTCGGGTTTCGGTTGCTGCGGACAGCACCGAAATGCAGGAGATTATCGGCAAATGGAAAATTGATCTGGTGGTGTTGGACCGGATGTTGCCGGGTAAAGACGGGCTGGCGATTTGTGCAGAACTGCGCGATGCCTCGCGGGTTCCGGTGGTAATGCTGACAGTGCTGGCTGAGGAAAACGACCGGATCGAGGGGTTCAAGATTGGGGTGGATGATTATCTGGCCAAACCGTTTAACCCCCATGAATTACTGGCGCGCATCAAGGCAGTGCTGCGCCGCACCCATATGGCGCCACCAAGTGCTGCCAACAGCATCGGAAAAACCCTGGAATTTGGCCATTGGCGGCTGAATATTGCCTTGCGCCAGCTTACCTCGCGCAGTGGCACATTGGTTGATCTAAGCACCTCGGAAATTGATCTTTTGACCATTATGGCAGAACGGCCCGGCATTGTTCTTTCGCGGGATCAATTGCTGGATCTGTCTCGCGGGCAGGTGGAACAGCCGTTTGACCGCAAAATCGACATGCAGGTCAGCCGGTTGCGGCGAAAGATAGAGGACGACCCGAAAAACCCGACCCTGATTCAAACCGTGCGTGGTGGTGGATATAAATTTGCGGCGGAGGTTTCAGCCAATGAAAAATCCGTTTCCTGATACCATTGCTTTTCGCGCCATGGCGTTGCTGGTGGTTGGGCTGGCGATCACTCATTTTGTCAGCAATTTGTTTTACACGACTGATCGTGAAACCGCGCTTTTATCGGCGGGGGGGGAGCACGCCATCCAATGGGCGGCGACCATGGGCAATGTTGCCGAAACGCTGTCGCCCGGGGCTTGGCGTGATTTTATCGAACAAGCCAATAATGAAAACCGGTTTGTGCAATTGATGCAAAACCCAATTGTTACCAAAACCGCCAGCGAAGGCTGGCACGAGGCCACTTTGCAAACCGAACTGGCCCGCCATGTTGCGCTGGATGAAATCAAAAATTACCGGATTTCGTATATTACCAATGATAACCTGTTCAACGGGCCAGCCGCGATCCGGCAATATTTTGCCAGTAATGATAGCAATATAAACGAAGATTTCATCCTTGTGTCACTGGCGCTGGGCGACAATAAATGGCTTAATCTTGGTTCATCCATCGCGCCACCACCGCCGTTTTTTACTGTGCGGCTTGGGCTTTCGATGGTGGTGATGCTGATTTCGGTGATTACAATTTCGGCGTTGATTGTCGGGCGCATGACCGAACCCTTGCGTGAACTTTCGCGTGCCGCGCAAAAGCTGGGCACCGATGTGCAAGCCCCTGCCATTCCCGAAACCGGCCCCGAAGAAGTCCGCCGGACCGCGCATGCTTTTAATGTCATGCAAAAACGCATCCGCCGCTTTGTTGAGGACCGCACCCAGATGTTGGGGGCAATTGCCCATGATCTGGGCACGCCAATCACCCGATTGCGTCTAAGGGCCGAATTTGTCGAAGAACCGGAATTGCGCAGCAAAATGCTGCAAGATCTAGATGATATGCAGCAAATGGTGGCATCGACCCTGTCGTTTATCCGCGAGGATGCAGCGCTGGAACCGCAGGCAAGGGTTGATATCGGGTCATTACTGGCACGGGTTTGTGATGACATTACCGATGCGGGCTTTCAGGTCGATCTGGCAGAAATTCCGCGCTGGGTGCTGGTGGATTGTTATCCGGTGGCCCTGCGCCGCGCCTTGTCAAATGTCATAGATAACGCGGTTAAATACGGTCGTTCGGCCCATGTTTCAGCGGAACTGGATGCGATGACCCTGCGGATTTTGGTCAAAGACAATGGTCCCGGGATTGCGCCCGACCGGTTCGAAGACGTGTTTCGCCCGTTTTTTCGGCTGGAAGATTCGCGAAATCGCGAGACCGGCGGCACCGGATTGGGGCTTTCGGTGGCGCGGTCCATTCTGCGCGGCCATGGCGGTGAAATCCGGTTAAAAAACCACCCGCAAGGCGGGCTTTGTGTTGAGCTAAGCATTCCTTTGATCCAGCAGACACAACCAGAAACGGCCGTTGAAGCCGGTGCCATACCATCCACATGTAACGAAAAAAGAACAACAGTAACGGGAGAGAGAAAAACCAAATGGAAAACGCTTTAGGGATATGGGGTCCGCAAGCTATTATGATGGCGATCACGGCTTCGTTTACGGTGCTGGGCATGGGTATGCTGTTGGCGGCGACAATGATGAAACGCCGCTGGAAACCCAGTTATATGGTCGAATTTGTCTTTATCGGCATCATGATGGCGCTGGTTTGGTATGGTGATTTTACCTCTACCAAAACCTATGCCGCCTATCAGGAAAACCTGAATGCCGAAGAAAAAATGGTTTCGGGCAATTATGACGGGCTAGGCGAACAGGCCTTTGACAAGGTGGTTACGGTGATTGCCTTTCAGTGGGGCTTTGGCTTTATCAATGACGAAGAAGAAATCAGCCGCAATGCTTTGGTGGTAAACCCCGGTGAAACCGTGCTGCTGAAAATTCTTAGCAATGATGTGATCCACGGGTTTAACATTCCGGTGGCCCAGATCACCGCTGAAATTGACCCCGATGATAAGCGAGAGCTGTGGATCAGGGCACCGGACGAACCGGGAAAATATCTTATTCAATGTGTGAATTATTGCGGCATCGGCCATTCGCAAATGAAAGCGTGGCTCGTGGTTCTTGACCTGGATGCTGAAGAAACCGAAGGCGAGGGACACTGATTATGGCAAATATGCAAATGGACGATCCTAAAATGGGTGAAATGGCCCACTGGGTTCCAAAAGATATGCTAAGCGGTTTAACCCTTGGCCAGATTTTATTTTCAAATGATTATCGCCATATCGCCCTGAAAGGGATTTTTACGGCGTTTATCATGCTGGCTTTGGGTGGCATGTTTGCGATTATTTTCCGCACCGAACTGGCAATGCCCGATGTGCAGTTTCTAGGCGCGCGGGTCTATATGACCTTGATGTCATTACATGGCATGGTCATGGTGTTCGGCTTTCTGATCCCGCTGGTGGTTTCGGTGTGTTATTATATTTTACCGCGCATTCTGGGCAATGACCGGCTGTTGTGGTCGGGGGCGGCGCAGGCCAGTTACTGGACCTTGATTGTGGCGGCGGTGCTGCTGGTGATTGGCCGGCCTGATTTCACATGGACGGCTTATGCGCCAATGTCTTTGCGCACCGGTAATGATCTTATCTGGATGGGGTATGTGGCGATCATTCTGGTGGCAATATCCGAATTTCTGGCCGGTGCGGTTTTGTTCCGCAATGCTTTGTCGATCAAAAACGGCTGGAAGAACACGCCGCTTATGGCATGGGCAGCGGGCACTATCGGGCTGTTGTTTATGGCCTCGGTTTTTCCGCTTGGCTTTGTTGGTTACGGGTTGCTGTCGGATTGGGCGCAATGGCGCGAAATCGCGTTTTTTGACCCATCACGCGGCGGTTCTGTAAGGTTCTTTTTATATGTATTCTGGACCTATGGCCACCCGGCGGTTTACCTGCCCTTTGTTCCGGCCATCGCGATTATCTATACCATTATGCCACGGTTTCTGGGCCACCCGATGTGGAGCTATTGGTCCGGTGTTGCAGCGTTTATTTTGCTGGCGGTGGGTGCAATGCCGATTGGACCGCACCATTTTCAGCCTCTGCATACGGTTTCGGGGGAATATGAGCGATTTGTGCAAATATTGACGATGCTTGTGTTTATTCCGTCAGTGCTGCACGTGTTTAACTGGATATCAACGCTGTTTATGTCGCCAATACCGGATTCAGCCCGTCGTGCCATTCCGTTCAAGTTCATGATCTTTTCCATTGCCTTTATCGTTTATGGCGGGGCTACGGCGTTTTTGAACGGGCAAATCGCGCCCGATAGCGATTTTATCCATAATACCTATTGGATACCGGCGCATTTCCACGCCATGTTCTTTGGGTTTTCGGGGCAGATGGCCTTTGCCGGGGTTTATTTTCTGTATCCGTATTTCACCGGACGCATGTATAATCAGGCGTTGGGTAACTGGCATTTCTGGCTTTGGCAGATTGGTCTGTTTATCAAAATCACCGCGATGGGCATTGCCGGATATCTGTATTTTCCGCGCTGGGTTTATGATTATCTCGATATTCCGGGCTGGGCCAATGCACAAATGGCAATCACCATTGGCGGTTACATGGTGGGCCTTGGGTTCTTGTGTTTTCTTGTCAATGTGTTTTGGAGTGCAAAGCACGGCAAACAAGTAACCGGTGATCCGTGGCCGGTTGTGCATGATCTTAACGCAGCACCCGCTGCACAACCCGCAGAGTAAGGAGAACCGATATGTTAAAGTTTTTTGGATTGGTCGGGCTGTTAGGCACGGTTGTTACCCTTTACCTTGTGACTTACGGGGTTGGCCCTGATCGGCAATTACCCCCAGAGGTCAGCCTGTTGGAAGGATTTAGGGAAGAAGGCCTGTTGCCTGAATCTCCGAATTTGGCGGATGATCACAGCGCCGAAGAAGGCGGCGCCTTTGAAGTGCCCGAACAAGACGCAGTTGTTCTGGCCGCTGCCCTGGTATCCATGGGTGATATGGATATGGCAGGCATGGATATGAATGGCAGCGATGCCATGGCAGGCATGGATATGGACGGTGCTGCCGATGCAATGGAAGGCATGGATATGGCCGAAAATGGTGATGCTGTGCTGGATATGGACATGGACGGCGATGGCGTTATGGATATGAGCAGCGCAGAGATGGCCAATATGCAAGACGTCACGATGCCCGATGAAGACCATCCCGAAGAAGAAGCAACAGATATGGCCGAAGCGGATCACCCCGAAGAAGATATGAACATGTCGCCCAGCAGTGCGGCGCGTATGGGCGAAGGTGGCATATTGATCTCGGATGCGGGTGAATTTGACCGGGTGGTTGAACTTACCATGACCGAATGGGCCTATTCGGATATGCAGCTTGATGTTACGCGCGGCGAACGGGTCAAACTGGTGGTGACAAATGACGGGCAAATCCCCCATGAGTTTATGATTATGACCATGCCGTTGATGGCAGCCGCCAATTATCGCCTGACCCGCGCTGATTGGAGCCTGCTGGAACATAAAGCCTTGTTCGAAAAAGCCCTGATCCTGCCCGGCGGCAGCTTTGAAATCATTATCGAGGTGCAAGAACCCGGAAGCTGGATGTATATGTGTATGCTGCCTTACCACATGCAACTGGGCATGATGGGTCAGATGGCTACCGCAGGTATGGCCATGGATATGGCAATGTAATTGCCCTCGGTGCGGGTGACACCACCCGCGCCACACCAATATTTGCAGGAGTAAACCGATGTCTGACGCCGCGATTGTTTCCAAAATCCGTCCCGCCAATCTGGGCAATTACTTTGCGCTTTTGAAACCGCGCGTGATGTCGCTGGTGGTGTTTACCGCCGCGATTGGTCTTTTGGCGGCACCGGGCGGACTGTCGCCGCTGGCCTCGATGGTTTCGATTTTGTTGATTGCCATTGGCGGCGGCGCGGCGGGGGCGCTGAATATGTGGTGGGACGCGGATATTGATTTGTTGATGCGGCGCACCGCCAACCGGCCGGTGCCCTCGGGGCGGGTATCACCGCAGGCGGCGCGTAATTTCGGGCTGGTGCTATCCGTGCTTTCTGTTGGGCTGTTGGGGCTGGTGGCCAATTGGGTTGCGGCGGGGATGCTCGGGTTTACGATATTCTTTTATGTGGTGATCTATACCATGTGGCTTAAACGCTCGACCCCGTGGAATATTGTCATTGGCGGCGCGTCGGGGGCGTTTCCACCGGTGATCGGCTGGATGGCGGTTACCGGTGGTTTCAGTCTGGAGGCCGCGCTGATGTTTGGCCTTGTGTTCATGTGGACCCCGCCACATTTCTGGTCGCTTTCCCTGTTTATGAAGGATGATTACAGCCGCGCCAATGTGCCGATGTTAACCGTAACCCATGGTCGCCCCGCCACCCGTTGGCAAATCCTGGTCTATACGGTTTTGCTGGTCCCGACCGCACTGGCGCTGGCATTTAGTGCGGTGGGCGGCGCGGTTTATCTGACCATCGCCCTATGGCTTAATTTCCGGTTTGTAAAAGGCGCGGTCGGGCTTTGGCAACGGGATGAAAATGTGGCAAAACAGGATGGCTACAAGGCCGAGAAAAAGTTTTTCCGGCTGTCTTTGCTGTATCTATTTGGGTTGTTTGTCGGGTTGTTGCTGGAAATCACCCTGCGCCATCTCGGCGTTCCCACGCTATTTTTCTAAGCCCGAACCAGATCATCCAAAGGCCCTTTTTAAGGTAGGATAAACTGGCTCGGGCCTTGAAAGTATGGCCCTAACCGGCCTGCCTGCGTTCTTTGGCCAAGGTGCTTAGCCCCATATCATCCAGAATGGCGTATATGGCCGGCAAGGCAAACAAAACCATCAACCCCGAGGTCAGCAATCCAAAGGCCAGGCTGGTTACCAGCGGAATCAGAATCTGCGCCTGAAGGCTGGTTTCGGTCAGAATGGGTAACAGCCCGACAATGGTGGTGGTCGAGGTCAGGAATATCGCCCGAAACCGCGCCCGCGCTGCGCGGGTAACCGCAATGGCCACGGTTTTGGCCTCGGCATGTTCGCGTTTCACAAAATCCACCAGCAGGATTGAATTATTAACCACAACCCCCGCCAGTGCCACAAATCCCAGCATCGAGGGCATGGAGAAATCCAGCCCCATGAACATATGCCCGTAAATCGCACCGGATAGGGACAGCGGAATAATCAGCATTACCACAATCGGTTCCACATAAGACCGGAACATAAAGCTAAGCAATAAAAACACCCCGACCAGCCCGACCAGAAACCCCTTGAGCATGGATTTCTGCGTTTTCTCGGCCTCGGCCCGCTGGCCCTCGACATCCAGCGACACCCCCGGATAGCGTTCCAGAAGATCCGGCATAAAGCGGCTTAAGGTATCGCTGACAATGGCGCTGGCATTGGCAATGCGGGTGTCGATTGTGCCCTGCACGGTAACAGTGCGCATGCCGTTTTCGCGGTTGATGCGGCTATAACCCTGACCAATCTCTACTTTTGCAATCACGCCAAGCGGCACATAGCTGCCATCGGGGCGGGTGATGACAAAATTGTCAAATTGCGAAAGCGTGGCGCCGTTCTCATCTGCCAGAAAGGCGGTCACCTCCAGCAGATGGCCCTGCACCTGCATTTCACTGACCCGGGTGCCAAAATAGGCGGCGCGCAGCTGGTCTGCAACCATGGCGGCCGTGATTCCCATCGGGGCAGCCGCGTCATTCAGGCTTATCCGCAATTCGCGTTTGCCCGGGCGCAGGTTATCCATGACCGAGGTCACGCCCTGATAGCTGGCAATCCAGTGTTGCAGTTCCAGCGCGGCTGATTTCAGATGTTCCAGATCATCGCCTTTCAGGCGCAAATCAATGGCAATACCGGCAGGTCCAATGGAGGATTCGGCATATTTCAGGCTGATCACATCGGGCAACTGCCCGACGGTATCGCGCCAATGGGCCATAATATCATCGGGGCGACTGACCCTTTCGGAGGAAGGCAGCAGATCAACGCTGACCGTGGCCACATGGGCACCGCTTTCAAAAGCATCACGGTTGACGCCATAAAACACCGAAACATTACGAATTAGCTCTGCGCCATTTGGTTGCAATGGTGACAGTTCGGCATTGGTTTTTCGCAAGCCTTCCTCTAGCTGTGCAACGATGTTTTCGGTGCGCGCCAGCGGTGTGCCCTGGGGCAGCAGAATGCGGGCAACAATGGTATCGCCATCCAGTTCGGGAAAGGCGACAAATTTTAGCGAACCACCGGTAAGCATCCCTACCGAGGACAGCATCAGCGCCACCGCAAGACCGGCTGTAATATATCGGAACCGGACGGTCAGGTCGACCAGCGGCCCGACCAAATATTCGCGGCTCCAGAACAAGGCACCGTTGACCATTGCCGGTATGCCCCTTGGTTTATGGCGATGTTCCAATGTATGCACCAGATGATGGGGCAGAATAAGAAATGCCTCGACCAGCGAGACCACCAGCACAAATAACATCACCACCGGCACCACCCGCAAAACCGCGCCGAGATCGCCGCTTAAAAACGCCAAAGAGCCAAAAATCATTGCCGTAGTGGCAAAAGAAGCCATCACATTGGGAAACACCTGCGCCGCGCCTTCGCTGGCGGCTTGTAACGGTGTGCGGCCTTTTTCGCGCAGCCGCGCGATGTTTTCGGCAATAACGATCGCATCATCCATCAACAACCCGATCACAATCAACAGCCCCAGCGTGGTCATCAGGTTAAGCGAATAGCCAACCACCCACATCAGGAAAACCCCGCCCATAAACGATACGGGCAGCCCCATCGCCACCCAGAAAGAAAACCGGAAACCAAAAAAGGCCCAAAGCACCAGAAACACCAACCCCAGCCCTTGCAAGCCGTTAATCACCACCAGTTCAAGGCGTTCGCGCACTACCGATGCCGCGTCGGATGTGATTTCCAATGTGATGCCTTCGGGCGCCTGTTGGCGCTCATATTCCAGAAATTCGGCAATGGCATCAATCACCCTTAATGAATCATCCGCCCGGGTTTTGCTTACGTCCAGCACCGCCGCCAATTCGCCGTTAAAGGTGATCCGGTCATCGTCCTGGGCAAAGCCTTCGGTGATTTCTGCGATCTCACCCAAGCGCACCTGCCCGCCATCGGGTGCGGAGCGGATTACCAGATTTGCCATGCTTTCAACGGTTTGGCGTTCTTCGGCAACCCGCACCAGCAGGGTTTCATCCATGGTTTCCAAACTTCCCGAAGGCACATCAAGGCTGGCGGTCTGGATCGCCCGGGCTACATCGGATACCGACAAGCCCAGTTTTCGCAGGGCTTCGGCATTTAAGCCTATACGCAATTCACGGGTGGAAAACCCCTTCATATTTACAATCGGAATCCCGTCCCAACGCAACATGCGGGTGCGGACATTCTCGGCATAATCTTTTAGATCGGTGCGGGTTGCAGGGCCGGTGATGGACACCGAGGCGACAAAATCTGTTAGCCCCAGCGGCTTGACCCGCAGGGTTTCGGCGCTATCGGGGAAATCGGTGATTGCCTCGACCTGCGATTTTACATCTGCCACAAAAGCCTGAAAATCATCCCCCTCGTTCATTTTGGCGACCGCCCGCCCAAGCCCTTCCAGCGCTTCGCAGGATTGGGTGTCAAGGCTGGTTACTTCAGCCAAAGCGTCTTCGATTCGTTCACAAATTGCGGTTTCCACGTCTTCGGGGCGCGCACCGGGATAGGGCACGGTGATTTCCACACGGCTGGGGCTGGCGCGCGGAAAGGTTTCGCGCAGCAGCTGCGGCCCGACCGCAATGCCGGACAGCAAAAGCAAGATCATAATCAGGTTGGAAATGGTCGGGTGGGCGGTAAAAAAACGGATCATCTAACGGCCTCCCATATCCAGAATATCCTGCGCCAAAGCGGTGTCGGAATGCAGTTCAAGCAACATACCCTCGATCATCGGCACCGGGGGGCTGACAATGATTTTGTCCCCTGCTGTAATCCCGTCGGTAATAATTGCCAGCCGGTCACGATAAAAAGATACGGTCACGGGAACCAGCCGCAAGCGGTTTTCGGAATCTGCCAGCATGACCTTGCTATCGCGCACCGCATTTCGCGGCACGGCAATGCCGTTAACAGGTGTGGCCAAAAGCACTGCTTCGACAAACATTCCTTTGGTTAGCGGTGGGCGAGTGCCCAGTTCAGCGCTTGTATATGCATCATCGACCCGCAGAAAAACGCCCATAGTGCCGGTGTTCTGGTTGATGGTATTGCTGATGCGGTCAAGGGTTGCGGGCCAGATAATGTCGTCATTTCCAAGCTTTAACACAACTGTAGCCGTGATCATAAGGTCACCCAGTAATTGGTTGAGCGCTGAGCTATCCAGCGCACCCCCGGCAGTTTCGGCCCCGTATTGGCTAAACAGGGTTTGCATATCCGACGCCGAAATTTGCGCCTCGACCTCGGCTGCGTCTATACCGTCAAAACTGGCGATGGTTTGGCCGCTGCGCACCAGTTGCCCGATTTGCACTGTAACCGCCCCGACCCGGGCTGCAAAAGGCAAACGCAATTCGGTGCGTGCCAGGTTCAATTCGGCGGTTTCGAGCGTGGCTTGATAAACGGCAACAGTTTCCGTTTGCACCAATCGCTGGGTTGGCAGCAATGCCAGTGAATTTTGCAGGCCCTGCACCTTTTGGCGTTGGCCCAGATAGGCAGAATTAACCGCATCCAGCGCCGCCTGCGAGGCCGCACCCGATGCGCTTAGCTGGCGCAAACGTTCCAGTTCGCGTTCTTTCAACACAAGGCTTTCCTGTTCGATCACCAGGCTGGCCAAAAGATTGCTTTCCGATACTTCGATTTCAGCCAAACGCGCCTCGACCGCGCGAATATTGGCCCGCGCCTGTGCTGCCGCCAATTTGTAATCACTGTCCGAAAGGCGCAGCAGCACCGCCCCGGCAGGCAGGATTTCACCGCGCTTCAGCATCGGATTTACATATTCAACGGTGCCGGTAACCTGTGCAATTGCTTCATAGCTGCGCGCCGGTTCGATTAGCCCGAACCCGCTGGCATGGGGGGAAATAGCCGTTTGGCTGGCGGTAATGAAACGCACAGCAATGGCGCGTTCCGCGATTTCGGTTTGGGCCGGTTCAGGTTTGGTGGCGATTGTATAGGCGACAAAACCCACCCCCATTGCAATAAACGGCACCGTCATCAGCACTATTTTGAAAAAAGGCTTCATAGTTTTTCTCCTTTGCGGATAAATCCGGCAAGTAATAAATCCAGCAATCGTGGGCCGTCTTTTTGTAATATGGCAGGGTTGCCAGTGACAATCATACGTAAAACGGAGCTTTGAATGACCCCGATAATCAACAAGGCCGCATCCTGCGGGTTCAGGGTATCGTGAAACACCTTATCTTTGATAGCCTGCTGCACATTTCTGGTTAGTTCACGTTGGAATTCCGCCATTGCGGTTTGAATCTGGCCTTTGAAAACGGTTTGACCAAGGCTGTTTGCCCGCATGGTCATCAATTCCGGCAGGGCAGGGTTTTGGGAAACCAGATCAAGATGGGACAATACCAGTTGTTTCAAGGCGGCAACAGGTTCCAGACCGGCCCGTTCTGCATGGGTGACGTTATCGCTGATTCTTCCAGCAAGCCTTTTGGAGACCTCCCGCCAAATATCCTGTTTGGTCGGGTAATGTTTGTAAATTGCCGGCTGGGTCAAGCCAAGTCGGGTCGCAATCATCCCCGTGGATACATTTTCCGGCGCATGCATATATGCCAGCTCCAGCGCTGCCTGTCCGATTTCCAGCTTACGCTTTTCGCTGGATATCCGTTTTACCAAGGTCATCGGCAACTCCGCTGCAATACCCCGGTGACAGCACGCCTGACCACTGGTTCAAGCCGCTTTTCCCAGTGGGTTGATTTTGTAATTTGTGCCACAAACCTGTCCTAACAAGAATTAGGTTATTGATCTATAACTATTTGGCTGACTGTCAAGTGGGGGAGGTGCCATTCCTGCCATTGCTCAACAGGCCATCGCTGGGATATGTCCTGTAATGAAACCGAAACAAGCCACGTAATTCTGCAAAAACGCCCCATTATCCAGCGTTGGCCGAGCATACCAGTTGTTACTGTTGGCTCGCTTATCTAGTCGCAAGGTTTTGTGAATAATTATCGTTTCAATTCCGCAGCTCATATCCTATTTGGCTCCCTAAGTGATTGTTATATATATTACAATATTGAAGAGCCTAAAGGCAAAATGGACTTTGTGCTAAGTGTGTACGGGTTGGTTACGAAGAATTAGAAGAAATTTAGGCCTACATCTAGTATGTTTTCTTAAGATAAGTTGGGAAATTACTAGATGTTGTGGAGGCGAGTACGAGAATCGAACTCGTGTACACGGATTTGCAATCCGCTGCGTAACCACTCCGCCAACTCGCCAACCTTGTGGTGGGCTTGATATAGCCTCGCTTGAAACAGGTGGCAAGGTGGAAATACCTTGGCTTTCAAAATGCATTAACGCGCATTGAATTTCTGTGCTGCGACGCTTATTCTTGGGGGGAACATTCAAAAGGACATTCATATGCTAAAAGGTTTAGGGCAAATTGGCGACATGGCCAAGATGATGAAACAAGCGCAACAAATGCAGGCCGATATGGCCGGTATTCAGGAAAAAATCGCCGATACCCTTGTTGAGGGCGAATCCGGTGCGGGCATGGTCAAGGCCACGGCCAATGGCAAAGGCGAGCTGAAATCCCTGTCGATTGATCCCAGCCTGTTTAACCCCGAGGATCGCGAAGTGGTCGAGGATCTGATTTTGGCTGCCATCAAAGACGTGCAAGCCAAAGCATCCGAGGCTGCGGCTGCCGAGATGGGCAAAATTACCGAAGGGCTGAACCTGCCTGACGGCATGAAGCTGCCGTTCTAAATGGCGGGCGGTCATGAGGTTGAGCGGCTGATCGATATGATGGCGCGGTTGCCGGGGCTTGGGCCTCGGTCGGCGCGCCGTGCTGTGCTGACCATGATCCGCAAGAAATCAAACGTGATGGAACCGCTGTCGCGCGCCATGGCTGATGTTGTGCAAAATGTGCGCGAATGCAACCAGTGCAGCAATATCACCACCGCTGAGATCTGCGAAATTTGCGCCAGCCCGAAACGTGACCAGACCGTGCTTTGTGTTGTTGAAAATGTCGCGGATCTTTGGGCGATGGAGCGGACGGCTGTGTTTCGCGGACGCTATTTTGTGCTGGGCGGGGTGCTGTCGGCGCTCGATGGTATCACCCCCGAGGAATTGCGTATTCCCGCACTGTCCCGTCGGGTAAAAGAAGAAAATATCAGCGAAGTTATTCTGGCCCTGAACGCCACCATTGATGGTCAGACCACTGCGCATTATATCGCTGACCAGATTGAAGGGCAGGGGGTTTCTATCACCTCGCTAGCCCAAGGTGTGCCAATCGGCGGAGAGCTGGATTATCTGGATGACGGCACCATTACCGCCGCCCTGAATGCCCGTAAATCATTTTGAATTCAACCGTTTGCGGCGCAGTTTGGTTTCGCGCCGGGCAATATATAGCGTGGCGCTGATGATGATGGCGGCGCCAATTATGGTCGGCATATCGGGGATTTCCGAATACATAAAATACGCGGCACCTGCGATAAATACCAACCGTAAATAGGTGATGGGGGCCAGAATGCCGGCCTCGCCCAGCCGGTATGCCTCAATATCCGCATAGCCTCGCGCGGCACCGGCCACCACAATTACCGCTCCGGCAATCCATGCGCGCGGAGCATAGGGTAATTCAAACACCGGCAGGGCAAAGGGCAGCATGACAATCGCGGTAATCACCACCGATGAAAAATAGGTCGAAATGGCCCCGTCAGCCCGCGCCAATCCGCGTGACATATTCAGCGCCAGCGCAAACAACACAGAGCTGCCGATGGCGGTGAGCATCGCGGGATGCAACACGCCAAACCCCGGGCGTAAAATGATCACCGCGCCAATAAACCCGACCGCAATTGCCGCAATCCGGCGCGGCCCGACCTTTTCGCCGTGAATGGGAATGGCCAGTAATGTCGCCCAGATCGGTGCCAGAAAGAACAGCACCGTAACTGTGGATAGCGGCAGGTTGCTGATGGAATAAAACCCGAGCTGGGTTGAAAAGGCAATCAACGTGCCGCGCACCAGATGCAGCCACGGCTTGCTGAACCTTAGTTGCTTTCGCAGTTTGGCAAACAGGATAAGCGCCACCACAATCAAGGCGGTCGAAACGCTGGCGCGCAAAAACACAATCATGCTGCTGCCAAGCTGGGTCGAGATGTCTCGCACCCCGATGGTCATGGCGCTGGAGGTCGCTACCGAGAAAAGAATCCACAATATGGCTGTGAAATTATCCGGAGATTCGGTTTCTTTAGGGGTAGTTTGACCGGAAATAGGCTGTTTTGGCATATGCGATCCTTCTAATCGCAACTGTTTTCGTATGTTTTGGCAAAGGTCAAGAGGGCTAAAAACCCGATCAAGATATGCATAATTACGAATGTATTTCGGGCGCAAAAAATAGAATATTTGGGATTAGTGCTTGTAAACAACAGGTTGACCTGAATTTATTTTGACCATTTGGGCAAAATATTTACCAAATGTTTAGGAATTTTGTTGACTTTGCTGCGTGATATGCGTATAGATCATGCCAGATATGCAGAATTTGCACTACTTAAACGTCTGGAAATGGGCATATTGCACTGCACACCATGTGAATTATAAGAAGGAGCGACGAGATGTTTGATTTCGTTGATTCAACCGCCTATGCCAATGATCAGGGCGCCCGCGCCCAGAAACTGTTTGCCGCCGTCGTGCTGGCAGCATTGGATGACGCGATTGCTGATGATAAAAAATACGGTAACGGCACCGAAGTCATTGCCCGCTGGGCGCGTTCACGCGACGGGCGCGAGGTGCTGATGTGCGCCGGTATTGACCC
>JAKITE010000001.1 GCA_021648225.1 Paracoccaceae bacterium | reverse complement strand
GCCAGTTTCGGGTCAAACGCAGCGTAGGCATCCAGCACGATATCGCGGGCTTCATTCCAGCCGATTTTAATGTCGTCATCATCGGGCAAGGGGGCGTTACGATCCCATATTTCGAGTTTATCAAGGCCCATCCATTTGGCTTTGAGCGCATAATAGCGGTGCGAAAGCTTGGGGTATGCAGCCACCACAGCATCGCGCAGGGCCTGCACCACCTCGGGTTCGACATGGTTCGATAAATGCCGCGACATCTGCGCGGTGGGCAGATTACGCCATTTATCCGTGATCTCTTTTTCCTTGGCCAAGGTGTTGGTGATGCGGGCAAAAAGCGGCAGGTTTTTGGTGAACACTTTGGTCAGGGCGCGCGCGCCGACCTCGCGACGCGAACGGTCGCTATCCGATAGCAGGTTCAGCGTGGCCTCAAGCGAGGTTTCCTCACCCTCTACATCAAAAGTCAGCCCTGCCATGGTTTCGTCAAACAGCCGGTTCCATGCCGCCGTGCCAACCACCGATTTATCATGCAGGAATTTTTCCAGCTCGTCCGAAAGCTGATAGGGCCTCATGGCCCGCAAACGATCAAGAATGGGTTTATAACGGGCCAGATCAGTATTTTGTGCAATCATCGCGGCCAGTTTGGCATCGTCCATGCGATTGATCTCAAGCGTATAAAACACCAAAGGGTTGGACAGGTCCGTGACCGCGCCCTGCATGTCGGACATAAATTTGGCACGGTCCGCATCGGTGGTATTCTGGTAATAGCGCAAGCCCGCATATGACATGATGCGGCCCATTTTGCCCTCGATCACCTCGTAACGCTGGATGCAATTCAGAAAACCGGCCGCGTCGATGTCATTCAGCTTGTTTTCGTAATCGGCTGCAAAACTGTCGGTTTCAGCTTTTAGCCAATCTAGATCAGCCCTGATTTCAACGCTATCCTCGCCGGGATAGAGATCATCAAGGTTCCATTCGGGCAGATCGCCCAGATTATCGCCCCCCGAGGGGTCTTTGGCGTCATAACGGGCGTCGGGTATGGTGTTGAGCATCGGTCTCTCCGGTTTGGATTCTTTGAAATATATGGGGGCTTAAAGCCCAAGGTCAACGCAAACCGGAAAATGATCCGAGGCGGTAAGCAGGGCTTTTTGCATTTTACGGTTGTCAAAACATTCGGGGTCGTCAAACGGGTGGAAAATCCGCCATTTCGGGGCATATCTTGCCACCAGATCAGGGGATAGCATCACGTAATCAAGCAAGGCATTCAAATAGCGTTTGTGTTGCGTCGAATAAAACCGCGCGGAGCTGAGCGACCAGCCTTGGCGCGGGTCCAGCCAGATTTCCGCATGGGGGTCTTTTAGACGGGTTTCGGGGGTGTCGGCACTGCCCAGCACAATTTCAACGCTGGATTTGCCAAACAGTTTTTCATAGCCATCAAGCCCGGGGCCGTCATTCAGATCGCCCAGCATAATCATGCTGTCGCCGGTTTTCAGATGGTCTTCGACCCGTTGGCGCAGCCACAGGCATTGGGCCAGTTGTTTGCGGCGGTTAGTGATCGATATCTTTGTTGCCTCGCGCGGGGTGCGGGCACCATGGGGGGCTTTGGATTTGGCATGCACGCCGATCAGACGCAGGTTTTTGCCGCTGCCAAGGTGGGTCAGCGCCAGTTCTATCGGGGGTTTTGAAAACACATGCACATCGGGCTGGCCATCGACATCGACATCCAGTTTGAATTTGCCATCAAAACGCGGGCTGCGGGTGATGTGGTTACCATCGGAAATATCGCCTTGCGGGTCGTGGTGCATTTTCAGGATTTTCGGGTCATACAGCACCGAAAGTTCCTGGTCTGTATGGCTTTCGAAACCACTGACCGCACGGGATTGGCGCAGGCCGTAATGGCTGGCAAAATTTTGCAATGCCTGCACGGAAGAACGTTTTGTATCGGTGTTGGGGGCCTCGACAATCAAAATCGCGTCTGCGTCGATTTTGCCAAACACATGCGCCAGCGCATTGGCCTGATCAACCCGTTTTACCTTATAGCGCGCGGACCAGTTCTGGTCGGGCATCAGTTGGTTTTCATCATCAAACAGATTGGTAAACCATTCAACATTATAGGTGGCAATACGCATTCAGGCGATGATTGGCTGGCGCTGGTTCTGGATGTCTTCCCATGCGCGGTTGATATTGGCAAGGCGGGTGGTGGCCAGCGCCACAGCCTCGGCCGGTAACCCGCGCGCGGTCAGCAAATCGGGGTGGTTGGCTTTGACAAGGCGGCGCCAGTTGGCACGGATTTGATCAAGGCTGAAATCCGGGGCAACGCCAAGAACCGAATATGGGTCTGGCGATAAGCCCGGCACATATCGGGTGCGAAGGCACTGGAACAACGCATCGGGCAGGTCAAAAATTTTGGCAACAACCCCCAGAAATTCGTCTTCTTTGGGGTGATAATTGCCATCGGCCATGGCGATGTGAAACAGGCCTTCCAGCAGGTCGGTAAGAAATTGCCGGTCATCTTTGAACATTTTGGCAACCTTGGCGGCATAGGATTCAAAACCGGCAACATCCTGGCGCGCAAGGTTGAAAACCTTGGCGGCTTGTGCCTCGTCTGCGTCGGCGATCTGGAAAATCTGGCGGAATGCCACCACCTCGTCGCGGGTGACATGCCCGTCGGCTTTGGCCATTTTTGCACCCAGCGCAATGACTGCAATGGTAAAGCCAACGCTGCGTTCGGGGGGGGTGGTCAGCCTGTCAAAAACAGCCGTCAGCCCCTCGCCCGAGGTAAGGGCGGCAATGGCTTCGGATATGCGGGTCCAGATTGACATGGCGGTAGTATAGGTCTTTTTTCAAGAATGGCGAGGGCATTTGGCCGAAATTTGATCACGTTATCGGTGTTGTAACTGTCTGTCGAGTGTGATTGCATCCGCTGAAATAAACCTCGATTCCGGTGGATGATTTTTGGAGCGCAACATATGACTAAATGGGATTTCTGGATAGATCGCGGCGGCACCTTTACCGATATTGTTGCGCGTGACCCGTTGGGCGCATTGCACACAAAAAAATTGCTGTCGGAAAACCCTGAACAATATGTCGATGCAGCCCTGCACGGGATACGCGGGTTTTTAGCGCTGGATTCGGATGCACAAATCCCCGCCAATCGGGTGGCTTCGGTGAAAATGGGCACTACGGTGGCGACAAATGCTTTGCTGGAACGCAAAGGTGATCCGCTGGCGCTGGTGATAACGGCAGGATTAGGGGATCAGTTGCGGCTGGCCTATCAGGCGCGGCCAAATATTTTTGCCCGTGAATTAATTCGGCCGGAAATGTTATATTCCGAGGTGATCGAGGCCCGTGAACGGGTGCGCGCCTGCGGGGCCATTGAGGCCCCTTTAGACGCGGCGCATCTTGAAAATGCGCTGGTGCCGGTGTTTGAACGCGGGATCAGGGCGGTGGCGATTGTGTTTTGCCACGGCTATCGGCACCGCGAACACGAGGCCGCCGCAGCGGTGATTGCCCGCGAAATCGGCTTTAGCCAGGTTTCGGTTAGCCACGAGGTGTCACCGCTGATGAAAATGGTGTCGCGCGGCGATACCACCGTGGTGGATGCCTATCTGACACCGATTTTGCGGCGCTATATCGACCGTGTCGCGGCAGCCTTTGATGGGGATATGTCGGGCAAGTTGATGTTTATGCAAAGTTCTGGCGGGCTGACCGATGCGCTGAATTTTCAGGGCAAAGACGCGATATTATCGGGCCCTGCGGGGGGGGTGGTTGGCTGTGTCGGCACCAGCCAAATCGCTGGCAAAAGTAACGTGATCGGGTTTGATATGGGTGGCACATCAACCGATGTTTGCCATTTTGCCGGTGAATTTGAACGGGTGCTGAACACCGAAGTGGCGGGCGTGCGCATTACCGCGCCGATGATGAATATCCATACCGTGGCGGCGGGGGGCGGTAGCCTGCTGGCTTATGACGGCGCGCGCATGCGGGTGGGGCCAGAAAGCGCGGGGGCCAATCCCGGGCCGGTATGTTACGGGCGTGGCGGCACATTGGCGGTGACCGATGCCAACGCCATGGTTGGCAAATTGCGGCCAGAGTTTTTTCCGGCAATTTTCGGGCCAAATGCGGATCAGCCGCTGGATATTGAGGCTACCCGTGCGGCTTTTGCCGAAATTGCTGCCAAGGCGGGGCTGGCCCCCGAGGAAATGGCGGACGGGTTTTTGCGTATCGCTGTGGAAAACATGGCCAACGCCATCAAGAAAATTTCTGTTCAACGTGGTTATGATGTGACGGAATATTGCCTGACGGTGTTTGGCGGGGCGGGGGCGCAGCATGCTTGTGCGATTGCGGATACACTGGGCATGACCACCTGTTTGATCCATCCGATGGCGTCATTGCTGTCGGCATATGGCATGGGGCTGGCCGATATTCGTGCCAGCCGCGCCGAGGCGATGGAGGCGGATTTGTCGGGTAAAAGCCGCCTGAATGCAGCCGCGATTATTGATGGTTTAAGCGTGCAGGCAATGGGCGAGGTCGAGGCCCAAGGTGTGATGGAGGCTGATATTCTGATGATAAATACGCTGCACCTGAAGGTTAAAGGCACCGATACGTCTTTGCCGATCAGCTTTGCGGATGAAGCCTCGATGCGGGCAGAATTCAAGCTGGCGCATAAAGCGCGGTTCGGGTTTTCGCCTGGCGATGCGCTGGTGATCGAAAATGTCAGTGTCGAGGCGGTCGGCCAGTCTACCGACTTGTCGGAACCCGAATTGATGATGGTTGAACGCGATGAAACGGATTATGCCACGGCGCTGAAGGCCCCTGTTTATTATGCTGGCGAATGGCACAATAGCCGCTTTGTGCGCCGCGAAGATATGCAGCCCGGCGATACCCTGACCGGCCCTGCCGTTTTGGTTGAACCCCATACCAGCATTGCCATTGAACCGGGCTGGCAGGCCCAAATTACGGCCCATAACCATGTGGAACTAACCCGTATTGTGGCGCGCGCATCCGACCATGCAATCGGCACCAAAGCTGACCCGATCATGTTGGAAGTGTTCAATAATCTGTATATGTCCATCGCCGAGCAAATGGGCGCGGTGCTGGAAAATACCGCCGCCTCGATCACCATCAAGGAACGTTTGGATTTTTCCTGTGCGGTGTTTGACGGGCAGGGGGATTTGATTGCCAATGCGCCGCATATGCCGGTGCATCTCGGGTCTATGGGGGCATCCGTCAAGGCGATTATCGCGCAGAATCCAGACATGCGGGATGGCGATGTTTATGTGCTGAACGCGCCTTATAATGGCGGCACACATCTGCCGGATATCACGGTTGTGACGCCGGTTTTTGGTGCGGATGGGACGATTTTGTTTTATTCCTCGGCGCGGGGGCATCATACCGATGTGGGTGGGCTGACGCCCGGGTCTATGCCGCCCGACAGTCGGTCGATCCATGACGAAGGCGCGTTGATTGACAACTGGAAACTGGTTGATCAGGGGTATTTTCGCGAGGAAGAAACCAAGGCATTGTTGACCAGTGCCAAATATCCGGCGCGCAGCCCTGACATTAATATTGCCGACCTGAAAGCACAGGTGGCGAGCTGCGAAAAAGGCGCGCAGGAATTGCGTAAAATGGTGGCGCATTTTGGTTTGAAAACCGTGCAGGCCTATATGAATCATGTGCAGGACAATGCTGAGGAATGCGTCCGCCGTGCTATCGAGACCCTGAAAGACGCCGAATATACCTATCCGATGGACCCGGATTTTGACGGTAACCCGCGCGAAATCAAGGTCAAGATCAGCGTTGATAAAACCGCGCGCACCGCCACCATTGATTTCACCGGAACCACCGGCCAATTGGCCACCAATTATAATGCACCCGAACCGGTTACCCGTGCAGCGGTGCTGTATGTTTTCCGGCTGTTGGTCGATGATAATATCCCGATGAACGAGGGCGTGATGAAGCCGCTTAATGTGGTTTTGCCGCGTGGCACTATGCTGTCACCACAATATCCGGCGGCGGTAATTGCCGGTAATGTGGAGACATCGCAAGCGGTTACCTCGGCGTTGTTATTGGCGCTGGGGGTTCAGGCGGCTTCGCAATCGACCATGAACAACACCACTTGGGGCAATGCCAAATACCAGTATTACGAAACCATTTGCGGCGGTTCGGGCGCGGGGCTGCGCCATGATGGCACGGGCCATAACGGCACCAGCGGCATTCACACCCACATGACCAATTCACGCCTGACCGACCCCGAAGTGCTGGAATGGCGATACCCCGTTTTGCTGGAGGAATTTTCCATCCGCAAAGGGTCGGGCGGCAAGGGCGAATTTACCGGCGGTGATGGCTGCACGCGAAAGATCCGGTTTCTGGAACCGATGACTGTGGCGGTTTTGTCGGGGCATCGGGTAACCCCGCCGCCGGGATTGAATGGCGGCGCGGCAGGCGGGCCGGGGCGCACGCGAATTCTGCGCGCGGATGGTTCTGTTGAAGAATTGGCATCCGCCGATAAACGCGAGATGCAGATGGGGGATGTATATTGGCTGGAAACTCCGGGGGGTGGCGGGTTTAACCCTAGGTGAATGAAAACCAAGACATTTCGCCGCCTTGTGCTTTTGGTTTTCTGCCATTACCTGCAATCCATAAAATCAGGGGAAAAACATGGCATTTACTGATTCTGGCCAAGAGCGCGAAAAATCCAAAACCATTGGGCCGTTGCGCGGGCTTTTGCCGTTTTTGTGGCCTTACAAAAAGATGTTATGGGGCGCGCTTGCTGCGCTGATTTCCACTGCCGGCCTGTCGCTGTTGCTGCCTTTGGCAGTGCGCGGGGTGATTGACGGGTTTTCCGCAGATTCCACTCGTAATATCAATGATGTTTTCCTGATGGCCATCGCCATTGCCGGCGCGTTGGCGGTGGGCACTGCGGTTCGGTTTTATCTGGTAACGCGGCTTGGCGAACGGGTAATTGCCGATATTCGCATTGCGATTTATAACAAAGTTATCGGCATGAGTCCGCAATTTTATGAAAAAATCATGACCGGCGAGGTGCTTTCGCGCCTGACCACCGATACCACGCTTATTTTGTCGGTGATCAGTTCTTCGGTTTCGGTGGCGCTGCGTAATGTGTTGATTTTCTTTGGCGGGCTGGTTTTTATGCTATTTACATCGGCCTATCTAACGGGGCTGGTAATGCTGACCGTGCCGTTGATTATCATTCCGATCATCGTTTTTGGCCGCCGTTTGCGAAACCTGTCGCGCATTAGCCAAGACCGGATCGCGGACGGGTCTGCCATGGCCTCGGAAACCTTGCTGGCGGCGCAAACCGTGCAGGCCTATACCCACGAATCCGAAAGCCGCCTTAAATATAGTGACCTGACCGAAGCCGCATTCGAGGTGGCCAAGAAACGCATTCTGACACGATCTTTCATGACCGCCAGCATTATTTTTCTGGTGTTTACCGGCATTGTTACGGTGCTGTGGGTTGGCGCTGGCGTGGTCAAAAGCGGCGATATGGATGCGGGGCTGCTGGTGCAGTTTGTGATCTATTCAGTGATGGTGGCGGGGGCGGTCGGGGCTTTGTCTGAAATCTGGGGCGAATTGCAACGTGCTGCGGGTGCGACCGAACGCTTGGTGGAATTGATCGAGGTGCAAGACACGGTGCAAGACCCGAAAAACCCTGTTGCTTTGCCCAAACCGATGACCGGCGCAATTGCTTTTGAAAATCTGAATTTCAATTATCCGTCGCGCCCTGACACTCCGGCCTTGCAGGATTTCAGCCTGAATATCAAAGCCGGTGAAACCATTGCCCTGGTCGGGCCGTCGGGTGCGGGCAAAACCACCGTGTTCCAGATGTTGATGCGGTTTTATGAACCGAATTCGGGCCAAATTACGCTGGACGGCGTGCCGCTGGAAAACCTGCGGCGCGAAGACATGCGCCGCGCCATGGCGATGGTGCCGCAAGAGCCGGTGATTTTTGCCACCTCGGCGCGGGAAAACATCCGGTTTGGCCGCCCCGATGCATCGGATGCCGAGGTTGAAAATGCTGCCAAGGCCGCTGCGGCCCATGATTTTTTAACCAAACTGCCGGATGGCTATGACAGCTATGTCGGCGAACGGGGCGTGATGCTTTCGGGTGGGCAAAAACAACGCATTGCCATTGCCCGCGCGGTGTTGCGCGACGCGCCGATTTTGTTGCTGGACGAAGCCACATCGGCACTGGATGCGGAATCCGAGCGTGCCGTGCAACAAGCGGTTGAATCCCTGTCACAAAATCGCACGACGCTGATCATTGCGCACCGGCTGGCCACGGTGAAAAAAGCCGACCGAATCGTTGTTTTTGATGAGGGCCGGATCGTGGCTGAAGGCAGCCATAACACGCTTGTGGCCGAAAAAGGCCTGTATTCGCGGCTTGCAAAGCTGCAATTTACCGAGGGCGTAGCGTAATATTGCGTTTTTTCTTGCTCCAAAAGGTTTTACCCGCCATTTTAGGTAAAATTCCATGGGAGGAAAATAAAAGTGCAAGTTGCGACAATCAAAGAAAAATTAGCCGTAGAAAATGAAATGCCGATTGGTGACCGTTGGGCAGCCACCACATTGTTTGAATTCATGTCAAACACAGTGGACAAACACCCGGACCGGCCTGCGGTAACATTCCAGCTGAAATCCGGCCCGAAAGACCCCGCCGAGACTTTTACATGGTCGCAGTTTCGGAGCCGCGTTTCGCAAGCGGCCAATCTTTTTCGCTCGTTAGGTGTGGGGGAAACTGACGTTGTTGCGTATATTTTACCAAACTGTAACGAAGCGGCGATTGCTTTTGTTGCCGGTTCTACGGCGGGCATTGTCAACCCGATCAACCCGTTGCTTTCGGCTGAACAAATCGGGTCAATATTGCGCGAAACCAATGCCAAAGTTGTGGTGACGCTGGCGCCTTTCCCCAAAACCGACGTGGCGCAGCTGGTGGCGGATTCGGTGGCTTTGGCCCCCAATGTCAAAACCATTCTCGAGGTGGATTTGAAACGATATTTGAAACCGCCCTTGGCGTGGATTGTGCCGCTGCTGCGGCCCAAAGTTAATGCCAGCCATTCCGCCAAGGTGATGAATTTCAACACCGAGATGGACAAGCAAAACAAAACCCTCGATTGGGCTGAAAACTCAACCGACCGTGTGGCGGCTTATTTCCATACCGGCGGCACCACGGGCATGCCAAAGGTGGCCCAACATCGCTATTCCGGCATGATTTATAATGGCTGGTGCGCTGATTTCCAGATTTTCAGCGAAAAAGACGCATTGATCTGCCCCTTGCCGATGTTCCATGTTTTTGCCGCCTATCCGATCCTGATGTCTTGTATCGCGTCGGGCGCGCATATGGTGATGCCCACGCCGCAGGGCTATCGCGGCGACGGGGTTTTTGACAATTTCTGGAAACTGGTGGAGCGTTACAAGGCGTCATTCATGGTAACCGTGCCCACGGCAGTAGCGGCCTTGATGCAGCGCGAGGTGGATGCGGATGTTTCCACATTGAAATACGCGCTTTGCGGATCGGCACCTTTGCCGGTGGAATTGTTCAAGAAATTCGAAAAAGCCACCGGTGTTCGGGTGTTGGAAGGTTACGGCATGACCGAAGCCACCTGCCTGATTTCGATTAATCCGGTGGCCGGGGATCGCAAGATCGGCTCGGTTGGTTTGCCGTTTCCGTATACCGATGTCAAAATTCTGGATTGTAATCCGGATGGTTCGATTATTTCGGAAAAAATGGTCGATGAAATCGCCGAGATTTGTGTGAAAAACCCGGGCATCATGACCGGCGAAACCTATGTCGAGGCAGACAAAAATGTCGGCCTGTTTGCGGGTGAATATATGCGCACCGGTGATCTGGGCCGCATTGATGCGGACGGATTCTTATGGATCACCGGCCGCGCCAAAGACCTGATCATTCGTGGTGGTCATAATATTGACCCCGCCGTGATCGAAGACGCGCTGGCAGGCCACCCCGATGTGGCGCTTTCGGGCGCGATTGGCCAATGTGATGCCCATTCCGGCGAGGTGCCTTGTGTTTATGTGGAGCTGGTCGAGGGCGGCACAGCTGATTCAGCCGCATTGCTGGAACATCTGAAAGCCAATGTTGATGAACGGGCCGCGATTCCGAAATATGTGGAAATCATGGCTGAGCTACCAAAAACAGCCGTTGGCAAAATCCTGAAAAACGATCTGCGTAAAATCTCGATTGAGCGGATTTATAATGAAAGCCTTGCGGCGGCAGGTGTGGATGCCAAGGTTACCGAAGTGGTCGAGGATAAAAAGCAGGGTCTGTTGGCAATGGTTTCGGGCGGTGCAGACGATGCAGCCATTACCGAAGTTCTGGGCGCATTTCCCCGCCCGTGGGAACGCAACTAGCCACTGGCAAGTAACTTTTGTTGGTCCGGCGCAGATTGTGTCGGGCCAATATTTGAAATCCGCGCGGCGCGCATTTCCTGATATTCGCCCAGCCTTGCGGTCATAAACGCAGCTTTTTCACCATTTTGCGAAGCTTCCAGCGTTAAATTTTCCAATGCGGTTGCTGGAAATTCCAGAATATCACCGGTTTTCAATTTCATAATCTCGCCGATGGTCATTTTTTTGCGGTACAAAACCGCATCAAACTGCGCGGGTGCGGTTTCAACAGCGGCTTTTAGCGCGGCGATCCATTTCGGGTCGGGTTTTAGCTGGCTGGATGTCAAAGCGGCGACCTGTCTGCCGCCCCAAATTCCGACCGGCACCGAGATTGCGAATTTTCCGCCGCGCGCACCATCATCAATATCGACCTCCAGCGTGGCGGTGATATGGGGGATTTCGGGAAACATATGGGCTGAGGGTTCGGATTCCCGGCCTGTGATTTCAAATGCAGGGGGCAGGAAATCTGGCTGTTGTTCTGCCAATATCCCGTCAATTTCTGCCAAAACCCCGTTGATAAACCCGTGACACATGGCGGCATCGGCGCTGGTGGGGTGCCGCAAGGGAATGTCGGTTGGCCGCGCGCCGGCCAGATCGCCGGTCAACACATCGGTCAGGGAGCTGACCAATTCACAATTGAGGCTGACAATGCCCAGATAGGGCGTTTTGCTGCCGGAAATCATCAGATTAAGACCGGATTCAAACAGCCCTTCGACAAATTGCACGGGGCTGCTGGCCTCGGTGCTGTCGGTTTTGGCCTCTATCTGGGTTTGCAGTCTTGAAAGCCCGGCCAAAGCCACGGCTTTTTCCAGATACTGGCCAATATCCAGTTGTGGCCCGATTACCGGCTTTGGCGCGCTTTGTCTGATTTTCCGGCGGAGAATGTTTTCGCTCATTCTTCTTCCTCTTCCGGTTCGATCAATTTGATCTCGCCGGATTTTTCAAGCTCTTTCAGGCTGATGATCATCTGGGTCATTGCCGCATCGGCATCGCGCGGTTTTACCGGCCCCCTATCGGTTATGTTTTCCTCGATCTGTTCGGCCAGCCGGCTGGAAATATTGGACATAATGAATTCTTTGACCTGCGGCATGGTTTCCGCCGCGCCCGACAGGGCCGCCACCAGCGTGTCTTCGTCAACGCCGCGCAGGATTTTGGAAATATCGCGGCCAACCACCCGATCGGGGATGTCTTCAAATGTGAACATCAGCTTGCGGATGCGTTCGCCTTCCTCCGGGTTGGCGGTGTCAAAATTTTCCAGCATCTGATCGCGAAAATTGCTTTGAGATACATTCAGAATAGCCCCGATGCGTTCGGCGGCGCTGTCTTCAAATGCGCCGCCATCGCCATCCTCAAGCAGGCCTTTGGCAAAGGCAATGCCGATTTGGGCAACCACATCTTCGTCAATTTCAGAAATTTTGGTAATGGCCGCCAACAGGTTATGGGCCACCTCGCCATCTATCTGGCCAACAATTTCGGCCGATTTGGTCGCTGAAAGCTTGGAAAGAATTACCGCGCCGATACGTGGATTTTCAAGGGCAATCAGTGCGGCCAGTTTTTCGGAATCCGCGCGTGAAATCATCCGCCATGCGGTTGCTTCCTCAGAACCGGTTTGTTTATCGCGCACCAAACCAAGGGTTTCTGGGTTTATCTGGTCTTCAAGCTGGCGCAATGAACCATCGAGATCTTTTTCAAAGATCATGCCCATTTTTTCCATGGCAATGATGAATTCGGCGGTGACTGCATCGACCATATTGCGGTCAACCACCCCTAGCCCCGTCATGGCATTGGTGATTTTCCAGATCGAATCCGCATCCAGCCCCAGCGAATCAATCGAGGTGCCGCCCCCGACCAGCAACCGGACAATAATGGCGGCTTTTTGGCGCTGGCTTAGGCTTTTCATGCCGTTTGGCTTGGCAACAAGGCTGGTTTGTTCAGACATATTTCACAATAATTTTCATTGATTTGGTTTCATTTGCCAATGTTTCGCAGATATTCCTGAACGCTTGGTAAATTTGTGGGGCATCAATGGCTTGCGCGGGTAGTTTTTCACCATTAGAGGTCGGGTATGAAAATTCTTTTCCTTGGTGATGTAATGGGCCGTGCAGGCCGCAAGGCAGTGGCTGAAACCCTGCCAAAGCTGCGTGCGGATTGGCGGCTGGATTTTGTTGTGGTCAATGGTGAAAACGCCACCAGCGGCATGGGGCTTTCGGGGCCACACGCCCAAGGCTTGCTGGAGGCAGGCGCCGATGTGATCACGCTGGGCGATCATGCGTTTGACCAAAAAGACATGCAGGTGGCAATTGAAAAGGAAAAACGCATTTTGCGCCCGGTAAATTTTGCCAAAATCGCGCCGGGGGTCGGGGCGCGCATGTTTGATGCACCGGGTGGGCGCAAGGTATTTGTGGTGCAGGCATTGGGGCAGGTGTTTATGAAACGCCCGTTTGATGATCCGTTCTCAGCGCTGGACACAGCGTTGAAATCTGCGCCTCTGGGCGGGGTGGCCAATGCGGTGATTGTTGATTTCCACGCCGAGGTTACATCCGAAAAAATGGCAATGGGCCATTGGCTGGACGGGCGCGCCAGCTTGTGTGTTGGCACCCATACCCATGTGCCCACAGCCGATGCGCGGATATTGGAAAAAGGCACGGCGTGCCTAACCGATGCGGGCATGTGCGGCGATTATAATTCGGTGATCGGCATGGAAACCCTGGAACCCATGCGCCGGTTTGTCACCGGCATGGCCAAGGGCCGGTTTACGCCAGCCAATGGCCCGGCCACCCTGTCGGGGGTCTATATCGAAACCGATGATAAAACCGGTAGGGCCACCCGCATTGTGCCGGTGCGCCAAGGCGGATTATTGCAACAACAAGGACCACTTGATTGAAACGCGAGCTGGTTTTCTATCTGTTGCTGATACTCATGGGCCTGATCTGGGGGGCGATATTTTCAGTAACCAAAGTGGCGGTTTCCACCGGATATAAACCGTTTGGCATTGTGGTCTGGCAAATGGTGATCGGCATATCCTTGTCTGGTGTGGCAATTTTTGCCACGGGGCGCAAGCTGCCCAATCTGTTCAGGCATTGGCAATTGTTTCTGGGGGTGGCGGTGCTGGGCACGGTGGCACCCAATTATTTTTCCTATACTGCCAGTGCAGAACTGCCCGCCGGAATTGTTTCGATTATCATTGCGCTGGTGCCGCTTTTTGCCATGGGCATTGCCTTGATACTGGGGTTTGAACGGCCCGAGGTCAGGCGGCTGCTGGGGGCCGGTTTTGGCGCGGTGGCAATTGTGCTGATTGTCGGGCCGGATACCGGATTGCCCGATCAAAGCAAGGTCGGCTATGTGTTTCTGGCGATTGGTGCGCCGCTGCTTTATGCGATGGAGGCCAATTTTTTAACATGGATTGGCCCGCGTGCCCTAAGCGCGCCGCAAATTATGTTCGGGGCGATGGTGTATGGGTTGGTGCTGGCAGTGCCTGCTGCATCGGTATTGGGGCAGCAGATCACGCCGTTTCAGCCATGGACCTTGCCGGAATTGATGATTGCCCTTAGTGCGGTGTTAAACTGGATTGCCTATGTGGGTTATGTCTGGTTGATTGCCCGCACGGGGCCGGTTTTTGCCTCGCAAGTTGCCTATCTGGTTACGGGTTGGGGGGTTGTTATTGCGATGGTTTTTCTGGACGAGCGGTTTTCGCTCTGGGTTTGGCTGGCCTTTGTGCTTATGCTGCTGGGCATAGCCCTTGTGCGGCCCAAAAAGGCCACCAGCTAAGGAGACACGGCGATGCCCGAATTTCTGACCAGTGACCCGATGCCCGCGATTCTAAGCTTTGCCACCATTGCGGTGATGTTTTACCTGTTTATCCGCGAGACTTATCCGACCGAGGTTGTCGCGCTGGGCGGCGCCACATTTTTGCTGATAACCGGCGTGTTGCCGGTGGATGAATTACTGGATGTATTTTCAAACCCTGCGCCGTGGACGGTGGCGGCGATGTTTATTATGTCGGGCGCGCTGGTGCGAACCGGCGCGTTGAATACCTTGACAGGGCTGGTTTCAAAACACGCCAAAGACCATCCCGCGATGGTGCTGGGAGGGTTGGCGGTTTTTACGCTGCTGGCCTCGGCCTTTATGAATAATACGCCGGTGGTGGTGGTGTTGATTCCGGTGGTGGTGCAACTGGCGCGAACCATCGGGGTGGTGCCGTCAAAACTGCTGATCCCGCTGTCATACACGGCCATTTTTGGCGGTATGCTGACCCTGATTGGCACGTCTACCAACCTGTTGGTCGATGGCGTGGCGCAGGCACAGGGGCTGGCACCGTTTACCTTGTTCGAGGTCACGCCGCTGGCGATTTGTCTGGCGGCTTTTGGCATGCTTTACCTGCGAATATTGGGGCCGCGCCTGTTGCCGGAACGGTTTTCAATGGCGGAAATGCTGATCAACCGCAAGAAAACCAACTTTTTTACCGAGGTAGCCGTGCCCGAAGGCTCAAGCGTGATCGGGCATTTGGTTGGGCAGGTTGATCTGTTCAAGCGCCCGGGAATGCGGGTGATTGATGTGCTGCGCGGCGATGCAAGCCTGCGGCGGAAATTCCCCGATGTTCGGCTGGAACACGGCGATCGGGTGGTGTTACGCACCGGCATGGAAGAATTGCTGGGCCTGCGCGAAAGCAATGCGCTGGAAATGGTTGAAAGCCTCGGGTCGCGCCAAACCACCACGGTCGAGGCCTTGATTTCGCCGGGCTGTAAGCTGGTCGGGCGGTCCTTGGGCAATCTGCGTTTGCGGCGGCGTTACGGGGTCTATCCGCTGGCGGTGCATCGGCGGAATCAAAATCTTGGCCGCGCGCTGGACAGCATTGTCGTGCGGGTTGGCGATACATTATTGCTGGAGGGTGCCGCCGAAGATATCCAGCGGCTGGCACAAGATGTCGATCTGGTGGATGTCGCGGCGCCTGCCGAGCGCTCGTACAGGCGCAACCATGCGCCGCTTGTGATTTTGGCGCTTGGCGCGGTGGTTATTCTGGCCGCTTTGGGCATTGCGCCGATATTTGCGCTGGCGCTGGTGGCAGTGGCTTTTGTTTTGCTGGCCCGCGCCATTGATGCGGAAGAAGCCTTCGGGTTTGTTGACGGGCGTTTATTGGTGCTGATCTTTTCCATGCTGGCCATCGGCGCGGCTTTGCAACGATCTGGCGCGGTGGCAATTATTGCGGACGGGCTTGCGCCATATTTGATGGTTTTGCCCGCGCCCTTGTTGATCTGGGCGGTATATTTGCTGACCTCTGTGCTGACGGAACTGGTGTCGAATAATGCGGTGGCCGTGGTGGTTACGCCGGTTGCTATCGGGCTGGCGACTGCCATCGGGGTTGATCCGCGCCCGTTGGTAATTGCGGTAATGGTGGCGGCCTCGGCCAGTTTCGCCACCCCGATCGGTTATCAGACCAATACCTTGGTTTACGGGCCGGGGGGGTATAGTTTTACCGATTTTATGCGCATTGGTATTCCGCTGAATATCAGCATCGGTATGCTTGCCAGCTTGCTTATTCCGCTATTTTGGCCGCTATAGGGGTTGCGGGTTGCAGGGCTGCGCTTGCTCGGTTTATATACGGCTCAGATCTATTTAGTTGCGGAGAATTCCAATGGCAGGCCATTCAAAATGGGCAAATATCCAGCACCGTAAAGGGCGGCAAGATGCGGTGCGTTCCAAAATGTTTTCCAAACTGGCCAAGGAAATTACCGTTGCGGCCAAAATGGGCGACCCGGACCCTGATAAAAATCCGCGCCTGCGTATGGCCGTGAAAGAGGCCAAAAAAGTCTCGGTGCCAAAAGACGTGATTGAGCGCGCAATTAAAAAATCTGTGGGTGGCGACGCGGAAAATTACGATGAAATCCGCTACGAGGGTTATGGCCCTGCCGGTGTTGCGGTGATTGTCGAGGCCATGACCGATAATAAAAACCGCACCGCATCGGTTGTGCGTTCAATTTTCACCAAATCCGGCGGTAGCCTTGCCGCAACCGGCGCGGTTTCCTTTATGTTTGATCGTATGGGCGAGGTGACTTATCCGGCCACGGCTGGCGATAATGATGCCATGATGGATGCCGCCATCGAGGCCGGAGCCGATGATGTTGAAAGCTCTGATGAGGGCCATATCATTTATTGTGACCCATCGGAATTAAGTGCGGTTTCCAATGCGCTGGAATCTGCATTGGGCGAATCTGAATCCACCAAACTGATCTGGAAACCCCAAACCCTGACCGAGCTGGATCTGGGTGGTGCGGAAAAACTGATGCGTTTGATCGAGGCGCTTGAAGACGATGACGATGTGCAAACTGTCACCGCCAATTTCGATATTTCAGACGAGGTGATGGCGCAGCTTTAGCCGTGCCTGTCCGTGTTAAAAAACCGTCCATGCGACTTCTTCGCAAACATTAATTCCATCGCGGCGCAATTCTGTGCCGTTTGGAAATTCGGCAATGAAATCAAAGATACATGTGCGGGAACCATCATTAAAGTTAAGCGTCCTGTAACCGTCAGGGCCAATTGCGGAACCCATTAGCAAGTCTTGCCCTTTGGATCTTTGACCAGATTTAGAAGCGTAAAATTGTTGGATCGGTGCATTGGTTCGGTTCACAATATCCACTACTCTGTTGCGACCATCATCACCGCTGCTGCTTACAAAAACCGTTTGTTGGCAGGCGGTCAGTATGAACGCACTGGTTATTGTTAACATTAAAAGACGCATCGTTTTCTCCGGCTTTGTTGTCTGGCTGTGTGTCGCAATGGATTTAGAAATTACTATTCAAACATTAAACACCTGGATTGCCGGTTACGAGAGTGAATATGGCAAAGTGCCGCGAATATTGTGATTCACCCTTAGCTTGTGTTCCAGCGGCGGCACCGCGCGCTGGTGGCAGTTTTGGCGTTCGCAAATACGGCAAGAAACGCCTATCGGTTCAAAGGACAGGTCTTTTTTGGTGTCGAGACCGTCAATATAAACCAACTTGTCTGCGTGGCTGATCTCGCATCCCAAGCCAATGGCAAACCGTCTTGTCGGGCTTTTGAAGGCGGGCCCGGGTTTGGAGATATCCCGCGCCAAACAGAAATAACGCTCTCCGTCGGGGGTTTCGGCCAGCTGGCGCAAATATTGATTGGGGGTTTCAAACGCCCGATGCACATTCCAAAGCGGACAGGCCCCGCCAAAACGGGCAAATTGCAGCCGCGTGGCGGAATGGCGTTTGGTGATGGTGCCAGCCTGATCAACCCGCACAAAAAAGAATGGAATGCCTTTTTGGCCAGCGCGTTGCAGGGTGGAAAGCCGGTGCGCCACTTGTTCGATGCTGGCGCTAAAATGTTCGGCCAGCAGATCCAGATCATGGCGATATCCCTGCGCTGCGGCCAAAAACGGCGTATAGGGCAGGGCTGCTGCACCGGCAAAATAATTGGCCAAGCCGATTTTGCAAATATCCCGAGCTTCTTCTGTGCGGAATTTTGCGTAATCCAGCGTGGTTTCCAGCAGCAGTGAAAATTCAAGCAAGGCAATCTGGTGGGCAAGCTGGAAAATCTGGGTTTCAATGCCTGCACGGCTGGACAGGGTCAGCTTGCTGTTCAAGGCATCAAATTGCCGGATCGGGCCGATGTTAAAACTGACATTGATACCGTGTTCACGTTCCAGATGGTTAATCAGGGCGCTGCGCTTATCGGGCTTACCCGTCAGTATGGTTTGGGCGAAATTTTCAGCAGCGCGGTCGATGCTGTCGATATAATTATCGCAATAATGAAAAAAATCGCGAACCTCCTCCCATGGCAGGGGGGCGATGCTGCCGCTATCCTGGCCCAATGCCTCGTTTAGCGAGGCCAGCCGGTCTTGCGAATGACGATAGGACCGGTGCAGGTTCAAAAATGCGCGCGCCAGCATGGGCGCGTTGCTGGCGGTTAATTGCAGATCTGCCAAGGGCGGGTTGTCTTCGCCAAAAACCGGATCGGCCAGTGCCTCGCGCATGTCCACCACCATGCGGTCGGATTCAGCCACCGATAAGGTGGTCACATCAAACCCGAATTCTTGCGCCATGGCCAGAACCACCCCTGCCGAAATGGGCCGGTGGTTGTTTTCCATTTGATTAAGGTAAGAAAGCGAAACGCCCAGCTTGGCTGCAAAATCTTTTTGAGTCAGCGACAGCTTAAGGCGGGTCTCGCGAATTTTAACGCCTGCATAGAGTTTTTGATTTGCCATAGGGCCAGTATATGCAGGTTTGCAAAGATTTGAAATGCTAATTGCAACATTGCAACTGCGCCCCGAAATCTCGGGGCGCAGCCTGTTGGTTTAATCTTTTTTATCGACCACGTAATCTTCCAGAATACGTTCGGCTTTTGCCGCTTCCAGCTTGTTGATGCGATCATCGGATGCGCGATCATCAAGGCGGTATTTGACCAGATTAACAAGGCTGAGGGTCAGCATGAATATCCCCATCGCCCAAAACCCTTTGGTGGAAAGGTTAACCGGAGCCAGCCAGATAGATGCGGCCAGCATTGCATAGGCCGTTGCCACACCGATGGCGTTAAAAGTTGTATAAATTCCGTTGGATTTTTCGTCAAACATCTGTTTCTCCTTGGTTGGTTTTAGATTGCAGGCGGGCAAGAACGTCCGCTGCGGTGGTTTTTCTGGCAGTGCCATAGCCCTGTTCGGCAAGACGTTCGCCGATGTCTTCAAAGCGCAGGTTGGCGTCGATTTCGCGCAGAATCTCCGATTGTTCAAACGGGTCGTCTTGATCAACCACCCTTGAAATCAGTTCCTCGGCCTCCTCGATGCTGTTTTGGCGCGGCGCAAAGCTGTTGAGCTTGACCTGAATGCGGCGTTCCTGATGGATGGCCTTGGCGGTAATTGCGCTTTGCTTCAGGTCGATAATCCGGCGGTTCGCTGCCTCGACCGATGTGCGCAGACGGGTAATTTTGCTTTCAATCCGCGTGGCGGTATCGCGGCGCACCACCATTTCGTTTTCCATCTGGGCAATGCCTTGCGCCGCCTCGCTGGCCAGCTCCGTGCGATTATCCGCAAGGGCGGCGACGGTGCTTTGGGTCAGCTTGTCGATGCGGCTTTTCAGGGCTTCGATCTGGCGTTGTTCGCTACGTTCACGCAGGATCAGGCTGGCGAGGGTGGATTTTGCGGCTTGCAAACCAACCTGTGCCTCGCGGATTTTTTGATCAATCAGATCAATGGCAAAATGGTCGCGGAATTTTTCCTCGGCCCTTGCATTGGCGCCCTTGAACAATGTTCAAGGAAAAATGTGAACTTTGTTCAAGTTTTTTGGTTTTTGCTTAGATTTGAAAGGATTAGGGTAATCATTCGCGCCATTTCATCCAGTGGCACACCGGAAATGCGCCGCTGTAGGCCCAGTAAAACAATACCGTGGATCGATGAAAACAGCCCTCTGGTCATTAATTCGCTGTCTTTGCGGGATAGTTCGGGGAAAATTTCACGCACGGGTGCGTTAATGTGGCGAAACAGGTCTGCAAGCGCGTTCATATACCATTCCGGCACATTCGGCCCGGCGGTCATTTCGATGTCAAACAGGCTGGACCATGCATTGAAATTCTCGGACGCAAAATCCAGATATGCCAGCGACAATGCCACCAGCCGTTCGCAGGGCGGATCATTTTTCATATCGGTAACCGATGCCGCCACTGCTGCACCCAGCTGCTGAAACGTGCGGCCATTTACCTGTAATGCCAGCCCGTTCATATCCTTGAACACAGTATATATCGCCCCGACCGAGCAATTGGCCTGTTTGGCCAGATCGCGGGCGCGCAGTGCGTTCAGGCCTTTTTCAATCACAACCTGTTCGGCCAGATCAAGCAGGCGGTTGCGCAGGTCTTCGTGACGGGCTTTGGTATTTTTGGCCATTTGGACCTCCGGTGAACGATGTTCAATTTATAGCTGCCCGGTGCCGGAATGAAAAGACAGTTTGCAAATTTGCAAACTTATCGACAAGGCCTGTGCTAAGTTTGCAAATATACCAATCGCGACTTTTATTTATGCCGCCACCGCCTTATGCTGCGTTGCAAACCTGTAAGCGTTTAGGGGCATGACATGGATGATATTCTGCAACAACTCGAAACCCGCAGGGGTGAGGCCAGAATGGGCGGCGGCCAGCGGCGCATTGATGTGCAGCATTCCAAAGGCAAACTTACCGCGCGCGAGCGGCTTGAGGTTTTGCTGGACGAGGGCAGTTTTGAGGAATTCGACATGTTTGTCAGCCATCGCTGCACTGATTTTGGCATGGAAAAACAAAAATACCCCGGCGACGGGGTTGTCACCGGTTGGGGCGCCATTAATGGCCGTATGGTGTATGTGTATAGTCAGGATTTCACCGTGCTGGGCGGGTCATTGTCTGCCACCCATGCCCAGAAAATCTGTAAAATCATGGATATGGCCATGCGCAACGGTGCGCCGGTGATTGGCCTGAATGATTCTGGCGGCGCGCGCATTCAAGAAGGTGTCGATGCGCTGGGCGGTTATGCCGATGTGTTTCAGCGCAATGTGCTGGCCAGCGGTGTGGTGCCGCAGATCAGCGTGATCATGGGGCCATGCGCGGGCGGGGCGGTATATTCGCCAGCCATGACCGATTTTATTTTTATGGTGCGCGACAGTTCCTATATGTTTGTTACAGGGCCGGATGTGGTTAAAACCGTGACCAACGAGGTGGTTACGGCTGAGGAATTGGGCGGTGCGCGCACCCATACCGGTAAATCTTCGGTGGCGGACGGGGCCTATGATAATGACATGGAAGCCTTGTTCGAGGTGCGCCGCTTGTTTGACTTTTTGCCGCTGAACAATCGTGAAAAACCGCCAACGCGGCCCTTTAATGATAATCCGTCACGGGTCGAGGCCAGCCTTGATACTCTGGTGCCGGATAACCCTAATGCCCCGTATGATATGTCGGAGCTGGTGCGAAAACTGGCCGACGAGGGTGATTTTTTTGAGATTCAGGCGGAATTTGCCAAAAATATCCTGACCGGATTTATTCGTCTCGAAGGCAAAACCGTCGGCGTAGTGGCCAACCAACCCATGGTGCTGGCGGGGTGTCTGGATATTGACTCCAGCCGTAAGGCAGCGCGGTTTGTGCGGTTTTGTGATGCGTTTGAAATCCCGATCCTGACACTGGTGGATGTGCCCGGGTTTTTGCCCGGAACGGCGCAGGAATATGGCGGGGTGATCAAACACGGTGCCAAGCTGCTGTTTGCTTATGGCGAGGCGACTGTGCCCAAAGTGACAGTAATAGTTCGTAAGGCGTATGGTGGCGCTTATGATGTGATGGCCTCCAAACATCTGCGCGGTGATTTCAATTATGCCTGGCCCACAGCGCAAATCGCGGTGATGGGCGCATCGGGCGCGGTAGAGATTATCCACCGTGCTGATCTGGATGATGCTGATAAAATCGCAGCCCACACAGCCGATTACGAGGCCCGTTTCGCCAGCCCGTTTGTGGCCGCGGAACGGGGGTTTATTGACGAGGTGATTTTGCCCCATAATACGCGATTACGGGTGGCGCGGGCGTTTGCCAGTTTACGGGGCAAGCAGTTGAAAAATCCGTGGAAGAAACATGATAATATTCCGCTTTAGGGGGGCGATTATGAAAAATCTTATTAAACTATTTATTGTGCTGGTGCTGGTGCTGGGCGGATTGCGGTTTTTCTTTCCACCCTTGGCCGAGCTTGGCTATGCAACCTCGGATAACGGGGTTTCGGCGCAGGTGATGTTCAAACGAAAAGGCGGCGCAGAGCCGTTGCAGATTTATATCGAGGCCGCCGAGGGGCTGGACCAACCGGCCTTGGCCAATGAAATCTGCACCTCGCTGGTGGCGGATATCGCCAGCGGAGAGGTGCCTTTGACAGGCATAAGCCCGACCGGAAATATGGAGATTTTATATATTGATGGCGGCCGGTATTTTTATCGGCTGTTTGACAAGGCGGTTTTCGGGTTTGCTTATGATGCCGATGGGTGCGCGCAAAAGGATGGCATGACAAATGGCTAATCTTCCTTATATGTTAAAACATCGCGGCTTTCCGGGGCGGTTGCATGGCTCTGATCTGCAATTTACCATTCGGCGGGCCTCGCCAAAAGGGGTGACGCCATTAAAAGCACGCGAGCGGTTCAGGGATCGTAAACCGATTGACAAGCGCGCCGATGCCACCTTTATGGCGGCGCTTTGGCTGCATTTTGGCGATCAACCTTTTGAGCGCGGAAATCTGGATGCGGGCCGCCTGAACTGGGTTTTTGGCCGCGAGGTTATCGCGGCATCAGACCCGTTTGATCCGGCTGATTACGAGGCTATGTTGAAAATCGATGTGACCCGTGCGCAGGCCAGTTTCCCCGATATGTTTGAGTGGACCGAGGAATAATGCAGCAATTTTCCGCCCATTTTGGAATAAAGACTGGCTTTGTCCGCGTTCTGGGCGCATGTTTATCGGGTAATTTTCAATCAGGAGAAAAATCATGCGGAATAAATTTGTCGTTATCCTATTTTCCGGCTTTTTGCTGGCCGGTTGTAACACCATTGGCGAAAGCGCCGGGCTTGGCGCGCTTGTTGGTGCGGGTGTTGCCGGTGCTACGGGTGGCGATATGGTCACGGGTGCTGCTATTGGTGGTGCGGTTGGTGCGGGTTGTTACGCAACCAACACCTGCTAATTTCTTCGCGCATTCGCGCGGGTATATCTGTTTTAAGGGGGCGTTCCATTGCGGGATGCCCCTTTTTCTATTGCAAAGGGGCATTGCCTGATGTTCAAAAAAATCCTAATCGCCAATCGCGGTGAAATCGCCTGTCGGGTTATGAAGACCGCCAAAAAAATGGGCATTAAAACCGTGGCGGTTTATTCCGATGCGGATAAACATGCTTTGCATGTGAAAATGGCGGACGAAGCCGTGCATATCGGGCCATCGCCTGCCAACCAGTCTTATATCGTGATTGATAAAATCATGGCGGCAATCAAGGCAACAGGTGCCGAGGCAGTGCATCCGGGCTATGGGTTCCTGTCGGAAAATCCAAAATTTGCCGAGGCGCTGGAGGCCGCAGGGGTGGCGTTTATCGGCCCTCCGGTCGGGGCCATTCAGCTGATGGGCGATAAAATCACCAGCAAAAAACTGGCGGAGGAATCCGGTGTATCAACAGTTCCGGGCCATATGGGGTTGATTGAAGGTGCCGACGAGGCGGTAAAAATCAGCCAGCAAGTCGGCTATCCGGTGATGATCAAGGCCTCTGCCGGTGGTGGTGGCAAAGGCATGCGGATTGCATGGGATGATGCGGGCGCGCGCGAAGGGTTTCAAAGCTCTAAAAACGAGGCGGCGGCCAGTTTTGGCGATGACCGGATTTTTATTGAAAAATTTATCACCCAGCCGCGTCATATCGAAATTCAGGTGCTGGGCGACAGCTTTGGAAATTGCATTTATCTGCATGAGCGCGAATGTTCCATTCAGCGCCGCCAGCAAAAGGTGATCGAAGAAGCCCCCAGCCCGTTTTTAACCCCGCAAACCCGCGCGGCGATGGGCGCGCAGGCAGTGGCTTTGGCGCAGGCAGTGGATTATTGCAGCGCCGGCACTGTGGAATTTATTGTTGATAGTGACCAGAATTTTTACTTTCTGGAGATGAACACACGGTTGCAGGTTGAACATCCGGTAACTGAATTGATCACCGGCATTGATCTGGTCGAACAAATGATCCGCGTGGCGTATGGCGAGAAATTATCCATCGCGCAAAAGGATGTGCAGCTGAACGGCTGGGCGATTGAAAGCCGGCTTTACGCCGAGGATCCCTATCGCGGGTTTTTGCCCTCGATCGGGCGGCTGACGCGGTATCGCCCACCGGCTGAAGAAGCCAGCGAAACCCATGCCGTGCGCAATGATACCGGCGTTTTCGAGGGCGGCGAGATCAGCATGTATTATGATCCGATGATTGCCAAATTATGCAGTTGGGGGCCGGATCGCGCCGCCGCGCTGGAAACCATGCGACAAGCGCTGGACGGGTTTGAACTGGAAGGCATTGGCCATAACCTGCCGTTTTGTTCCGCCGTGATGGACCATCCGAGGTTTATCTCGGGCGATATTTCCACGGCGTTTATCGAGGAAGAATACCCCGACGGGTTCAAAGGCGTGGAGCTGCCGCAAGCGATTTTGCAAAAGCTGGCGGCGGGGGCTTCGGCCATGCATCGGGTAAGTGAAATTCGTGCTGCCCGCATTTCGGGGCGCATTGATAACCACGAACGCGAGGTTGGCAGTGAATTTGTGATCTCGCTGGGGGGCTATGATTTTGCGGTTAGCATTGATGCGGATCGCGACGGATCAACCGTGACATTTGCGGATGGTGCCAGCCACCGCGTGACATCAAATTGGCAAGCAGGGGAAACTTTGCCCAAGCTGGAGGTCTCGGGGCAAAAGATGAATGTAAAGATAGACCTGATTTCCAACGGGTTTCGCATGCGCCATCGCGGCGCGGATTTGAACGTGATCATCCGCACCCCGCGCCTGTTCGAGCTGTCAAAACATATGATCGAAAAAGTAGCACCCGATACCAGCAACCTGTTGCTTTGCCCGATGCCGGGGCTGGTTGTTTCGCTGAATGTTGCGGTGGGCGACGAGGTGCAGGAAGGCCAGGCGCTTTGCACTGTGGAGGCCATGAAAATGGAAAACGTGCTGAAGGCCGAGAAAAAAGCGGTGATAGCCAAAATCAACGCGGTTGCGGGCGATAGTCTGGCGGTTGACGATGTGATTATGGAGTTCGAATAGATTGCCAATGAGGAGCATCAGCTAAATGCAAGCCTGGATCGGCCCAGCGATTATTGCCACAGTGATTGCCTCTGTGTTCGGGTTTCTGCGCGACCGTCATTTTGACGGAAAGCGGCGGCAGGAACGGGTTAAGGATATTCAAATTGCTCTGCTGGCGGAAATTCGGGCCTATGTGGCGGTGCTGGTTCGCGACCGGTTGGATGAATTTGAACAGGGCATGCTGGCGCGAATGCAAGGGGATAAAAATTTTGTGCCGTTTATCCCGCGTGAAAAGAACGACACGTTTTTTCAGGCGATTTTGGCGGATATTCATATCCTGCCCGAAAGCTCGATTGACCCTGTGGTGGTGTATTACAGCCAGATTGTGGCGATTGCCGAAATGGCGTTGGATATGCGGACCAAGATGTTTGCAGAACTGGAAATGCAGCGGCGAATGGATGTTTACCGCAATTTTATCTCGATGAAACAAGAAGCGGTTGTTTTGGGGCTGGAGGCGGAAACCATGCTGGATTTGCACATAAGATCAGGCCGCCAAGGGGTTGACCGGTTTTTAGCTATTCGCAGTGAAAAAGAATTAAATCAAACCCGTGAACAGGTTGAAAACTGGCTTAATAGCCGGGTTTCGGACCTGTCCGACCGTTGATTGGACGAGGTGGATAATGTGATTTTGACATATAAACATCCCTTCAATTGCTTGGTGCCAGCTATGCATTGCTTACCTGTATTTAGGGCACAAGCCCCGCGTTTGCAAGATGGTTATACCGCTGTTGCATCAAGAAACCGTAAACAAAACCTGAAAGGGGCCTGTAATGTCAAACCCGTCTGATGATTGGAAAGCCCTTGCTGAAAAGGAATTGCGTGGCAAACCGCTTGCGGGCCTGAATTGGGAAACCCCCGAAGGCATTACCGTAAAACCGCTTTATACCGCCGAAGATATAGCCGATTTGCCCCATATGAATACCCTGCCGGGGTTGGAGCCATTTACCCGTGGCCCTCGCGCCACCATGTATGCGGGGCGGCCCTGGACCATCCGCCAATATGCGGGGTTTTCCACGGCCGAGGAAAGCAACGCTTTTTACCGGCGCAATCTGGAAGCGGGCCAAAAGGGCGTTTCGGTGGCTTTTGATCTGGCCACCCATCGGGGCTATGATAGCGATCATCCGCGCGTGGTTGGCGATGTCGGCAAGGCCGGTGTGGCGATTGACAGTGTTGAGGATATGAAGGTTTTGTTTGACGGCATTCCGCTGGATAAAATGTCGGTTTCCATGACCATGAATGGCGCGGTTATTCCGATTTTGGCCAGCTTTATTGTGGCGGGCGAGGAGCAGGGCGTTGACCGCGCCGCCCTGACCGGCACCATTCAAAACGATGTCTTGAAGGAATTTATGGTGCGTAACACCTATATTTATCCGCCCGAACCAAGCATGCGGATTGTGTCGGATATTATTGCGTTTACCTCGGCCGAGATGCCGAAATTCAATTCAATCAGCATTAGCGGTTATCACATGCAGGAGGCTGGCGCCAATCTGGTGCAGGAGCTGGCCTATACGCTGGCCGATGGCAAGGAATACGTGCGCGCCGCGATTGACACCGGCATGGATGTGGATGCTTTTGCGGGGCGGCTATCGTTTTTCTTTGCCATTGGCATGAATTTTTTCATGGAGGCGGCGAAATTGCGCGCCGCGCGGTTGCTATGGCACCGGATCATGACAGAAATGGGGGCCAAAAAGACCAGCAGCAAAATGCTGCGGACCCATTGCCAGACCTCGGGCGTCAGCTTGCAGGCGCAAGACCCGTATAACAATGTGATCCGCACAGCATACGAGGCCATGTCGGCAGTGCTGGGCGGCACCCAGAGCCTGCACACCAACGCGCTGGACGAAGCGATGGCCTTGCCAACCGATTTTTCGGCGCGGATCGCCCGCAATACCCAGATTATTTTGCAGGAAGAAACCGGAATTACCAATGTTATCGACCCGCTGGCGGGGTCTTATTATGTCGAAAGCCTGACCGCCGAACTGGCGGATAAGGCTTGGGATTTGATCAAAGAAGTTGATGAAATGGGTGGCATGACCAAAGCCGTGGCCAGTGGCATGCCAAAACTACGCATTGAAGAATCCGCGGCGCGCCGTCAGGCAGCGGTCGATCTGGGCGATGAGGTCATCGTCGGGGTTAATAAATATCGGCTGGATAAAGAAGACCCGATTGATATTCTGGATATTGACAATGGTGCAGTGCGCGAGGCGCAAGTGAAACGGCTGCAACAGGTGCGATCAGGGCGCGATCAGGCGGCATGTGATGCTGCGCTTAAAGCACTTGAACAGGCCGCCCGTTCCGATGGAAACTTGTTGGAATATGCGATTGGTGCGGCGCGGGCACGGGCCACGGTTGGGGAAATTTCGGATGCTTTGGAGCGTGTTTTCGGGCGGCATAAGGCAGAGGTCAAAACCCTGAAAGGGGTTTATGGCGCGGCTTATGCGGGCAATGCCGCCTATGCAGAGCTACAGGAAAATATCGCGGATTTTGCCAAGGGTGAGGGCCGCGCGCCGCGTATGTTGGTGGTTAAAATGGGGCAAGACGGTCATGACCGCGGGGCCAAGGTGATTGCTACGGCCTTTGGTGATATCGGCTTTGAGGTTGAGGTCGGGCCGCTGTTTCAAACGCCGGAGGAAGCCGCTGAGGATGCGATTGCCGGTAATGTGCATGTGATCGGAATTTCCAGTCAGGCGGCAGGGCATAAAACCCTTGCGCCCAAGCTGATTGAGGCGTTGAACAAAGCCGGAGCAGGCCATATTATTGTGGTTTGCGGCGGGGTCATTCCGCAACAGGATTATGAATTCTTGTATTCAAAAGGGGTCCGCGCGATATTCGGACCCGGAACCAATATACCCGAGGCAGCTGGCAAAGTCTTGCGGCTGATCCAGCGCAAAAACTCGTAGGGTGGGTGCTTGCACCCACCAAACATCAAAAGGAACACCATGACCGACCGTCCATCCGATACCCTTAAAAAAGCCGCTTTGCATTATCACGAATTCCCCAAGCCGGGAAAACTTGAAATCCGCGCTACCAAGCCATTGGCCAATGGCCGTGATCTGGCGCTGGCCTATTCGCCCGGGGTGGCCGAGGCTTGTATGGAGATCAAATCCGACCCTGCTAATGCCGCGCGTTACACCGCGCGGGGTAATCTGGTCGGGGTGGTAACCAATGGTTCTGCGGCGCTGGGGCTGGGTAATATCGGGGCGCTGGCCAGCAAACCGATTATGGAAGGCAAGGCGGTTCTGTTCAAAAAATTCGCCAATATTGATTGTTTTGACATCGAGGTGGATGAAAGCGATCCCTATAAGCTGGCCGATATTGTCACCGCGCTGGAGCCGACTTTTGGCGCGATAAATCTTGAGGATATCAAAGCACCTGAATGTTTTATTGTTGAAAAACTGTGCCGCGAACGCATGAACATTCCGGTTTTTCATGATGACCAGCACGGCACCGCGATTGTGGTTGGCGCGGCAGCCAAAAATGCTTTGGAAGTCGCTGGCAAGAGGTTCGAGGACATCAAAGTGGTTTCCACCGGTGGCGGCGCGGCGGGGATTGCCTGTTTGAATATGCTGTTAAAACTGGGTGTGCAGCGGCGTAATGTCTGGCTATGTGATATTGACGGGCTGGTTTATGTGGGCCGCGATGCCGAGACCTCGCCGCAAAAAGACGAATTTGCCCAAGATACTGATTTGCGCACGCTGGATGATGTGATTGATGGCGCGGATTTGTTTTTGGGCCTGTCAGGGCCGGGGGTTTTGAAACCTGAAATGGTCGCAAAAATGGCCAAAACTCCGATTGTTTTTGCGCTGGCTAATCCAACACCGGAAATTATGCCCGATGAGGTTCGCAAAGTTGCACCCGATGCAATCATTGCCACGGGGCGTTCCGATTTTCCCAATCAGGTCAATAATGTTTTGTGTTTTCCGTTTATTTTTCGCGGCGCGCTGGATGTGGGGGCCACCACGATCAATGATGAAATGGAAATCGGCTGTGTGAACGGTATTGCGGCACTGGCGCACGCGCATTCATCCGCCGAGGCAGCAGCAGCCTATAAGGGTGAAGAATTGAAATTCGGGGCCGATTATTTAATCCCCAAACCGTTTGACCCGCGCTTACTGGCAACGGTCGCTGGTGCCGTGGCCGAGGCCGCGATGAAAAGCGGTGTGGCCACAAGGCCTGTGCCTGACATAGATGCCTATCGTGAAAAACTTGATAATTCGGTTTACCGTTCGGCCTTCATCATGCGGCGGGTGTTTGATGCAGCCCGCACCAGCAAACGCCGGATTGTATTCACCGAGGGCGAGGATGAACGCGTATTGCGCGCCGCCCATGCCATGATGGAAGAAACCCATGATGCGCCCATTCTGATCGGTCGCCCCGAAGTGGTCGCCAGCCGCATCGAGGCCGCGGGCCTGCCTATAAAAGCTGGCGTGGATTTTGAACTGGTCAATCCCGAAAGTGACCCGCGCTATCGCGATTATTGGGGCGAATACCACACGGTTATGGCGCGGCGCGGCGTAACCCCTGCATTGGCGCAGGCGATCATGCGGACCAATACCACCGCAATTGGTGCCATCATGGTGAAACGCAATGATGCAGATAGCATGATTTGCGGCACTTTTGGCCAATACCTTTGGCATATGAATTATGTTGAGCAAATTTTGGCGTCTGACAGCCTGCAACCACGCGGGGCTTTGTCGCTAATGCTACACGAAAGCGGCCCGTTGTTTATTGCCGATACTCAGGTATTTCCCGAACCGACACCGGAGCAGATCGCGACAATCGTTTGCGGCGCAGCGCGCCATGCGCGGCGGTTCGGGGTGGAACCCAAAATCGCGTTATGCTCCCATTCGCAATTTGGCAATATGCAAACCGAATCCGGCCGCCGTATGCGCGCCGCCATGGCCATTCTGGATGCGCAGAATCTTGATTTTGAATATGAGGGCGAAATGCATGTCGATGCCGCGCTTGACCCTGACATCCGCGAAAAAATCCTGCCATGCGGTCGGTTGAAAGGCCGTGCCAATGTGTTGATCTTTGCCAGCGCAGATGCGGCCAGCGGTGTGCGCAACACCATGAAAATGCTGGCCGGAGGGCTGGAGATCGGGCCAATTTTGATCGGCATGGGCAATAAAGCCCATATCGTGACCTCGTCTATCACGGCGCGGGGCTTGTTGAATATCGCGGCTTTGGCCGGAACACCGATGCAACATTACAGTTGAGGGCAGTATGACGTATAAACAGGTTTATGATGCAGCGCAGGCGGACCCTGAAAAATTCTGGCTACAAGCTGCCGGGGCGATTGACTGGTTCAAAAAGCCAACCCGTGCTTTGGATGACAGCAACGCGCCGCTATATCAGTGGTATAGCGACGGGGTGATGAACACCTGTTACAACGCGCTTGACCGGCATGTGATGGCGGGGCGTGGCGAGCAAACCGCGATTATCTATGACAGTCCAATCACTGGCACCAAAGACAAGATCACCTATGCAGACCTAACCACCCGTGTGGCGCGATTGGCGGGCGCGTTGCAACAGCGCGGTATTAGCAAGGGCGATCGGGTGTTGATCTATATGCCGATGGTGCCCGAGGCATTGGAGGCCATGCTGGCCTGTTCACGCATTGGCGCCATCCATTCCGTAGTGTTTGGCGGGTTTGCCGCCAATGAACTGGCGGTGCGCATTGATGATGCCACCCCCAAAGCCATTATCGCCGCGTCTTGTGGTATCGAACCCAACAGGGTGGTGGAATATAAACCGCTGATGGATGGCGCGATTGATATTGCCAGCCATAAACCTGATTTTACCGTTGTGTTGCAACGGCCCCAATCCATTGCGCCCCTGAAAGACGGGTTTGATTTTGAATGGCACGCATTTCAACAAGATGCTGCGCCTGCGGAATGCGAACCGATGCAGGGTAATGATCCGTTATATATATTGTATACCAGCGGCACCACCGGCCAGCCCAAAGGCGTGATCCGCGATAATGCCGGCCATGCGGTGGCGCTGCACTGGACCATGAAAAATATCTATAATGTTGATGCGGGCGATGTTTTCTGGGCCGCATCAGATGTCGGCTGGGTGGTTGGGCATTCCTATATTTGTTACGGGCCGCTGCTGGCGGGGGCTACGGCGGTGTTGTTTGAGGGCAAACCGGTGGGCACGCCCGATGCGGGCACGTTTTGGCGGGTGATCGAAGAACACAAGGTGGTGTCGATGTTCACCGCCCCGACCGCGTTTCGCGCCATCAAACGCGAAGACCCCGAGGGGGCGTATGTCAGGAAATATGATTTAAGTAGCCTGCGGGTTTTGTATCTGGCGGGGGAACGCGCCGATAGCGATACGATTATCTGGGCCCAAAACCAGCTGGGTGTGCCGGTGATTGACCATTGGTGGCAAACCGAGATCGGCTATCCGGCGGTGGCCATTCCTATGGGGCTGGAACAGATGCCGGTTAAACCGGGCGCAGCCGGTGTGGCCATGCCGGGGTTTGATATTCAGGTGCTGGATGACGGGGGCCATCAGGTGCCAGCCGGTGAAATGGGGGCGATTGCCATTAAACTGCCTTTGCCGCCGGGCACCTTGCCGGGCTTGTGGAATGCAGAGCAACGGTTTCGCAAATCTTATCTGGAGGCATTTCCGGGATATTATGAAACCGGCGATGCGGGTATGATTGATGAGGATGGTTATGTCTATATTATGGCGCGGACTGATGATGTGATCAATGTGGCCGGACATCGACTTTCGACCGGCGCGATGGAGGAGGTTTTGTCTTGCCATCCCGATGTGGCCGAATGTGCGGTGATTGGCGTGGCGGATGCGCTTAAGGGCCAATTGCCGCTTGGGCTTTTGTGTTTGAATGCCGGAACCGTTAAGACCCATGGCGAAATTGTGGCCGAATGCATCAAGCTGGTGCGTGAAAAGATCGGGCCGGTGGCGGCATTCAAGCTGGCTTGTGTGGTGGACCGACTGCCCAAAACCCGTTCGGGCAAAGTATTGCGCGGCACCATGGCAAAAATTGCCGATGGTGCGGAATGGAAATTACCGGCGACAATTGATGACCCGGAAGTTCTGGTTGAAATCAGCACAGCATTGCAAGCAACGGGATATGCTTTGAACAAAAGCTAAGCCCTGAAAATAGCAACTTGCACAGCTGGATTTGCATCGTGAAAGTTATCAAGAAATTAAAATCACGTGAGTTCAAGGCGTTAAGGCGTAGTTAAACCTTTATGCAGAATTTGTTAAGCAAGATTCGCATTTTGCGTGTGTTGCCGTGATCCTGTGCAAATTGCAAATCAAAAAAATTGCCAATTGCGAAAATCAACTGAAAAACCGTGTTTTTATGGCGGTTTTTTGCGGTCTCTGGTTTGCAACGTTTGTTTTGACGGTAAATCTATTCAGGAGGCCAAAATGGTCAATCTTTCCAAAACCTTAAGAAATATGGCAATCATGCTTGCGGCATCAGCGTGGATGGGTGGCGCTGCCAGCGCACAGGACACAATGCTGACATTAACCAACTCTATTACTGAAGCAGAGATATTACTAACCGAGGATGGCATCATGGCGCTTGATCAGGTGGTAATGAATACCACCAATGAATTTGTCGATGAAATGACCGCCTTTGGCGGACCTTTGGCGCGGGATGTGGTGGCGCTGTTGGGCGGTGGAGCCGGTGATACGGTGGTGCTGACCGCGGTCAATGATTATTCGATCGAGGTTCCGGTGCAGGATTTTATCGATTATGATGTTGTTTTTGCCCATTCCACCAATGGTGACCGGCTTTCAACCCGCGACAAAGGCCCGATCTGGGTGGTTTATCCGATGTCTGACAACCCGGAATTACGCGACCCCACTTATAACGCCCGCATGATCTGGCAACTTGTCAGCGTGGAAATCAAGTAAATGAAAGGCAACCCATCATTTACCAGCCTGATATTTGTCGGCCTTTTGGCTGTTGCTGTCGGGCTGGCCGGTTTTGGGTTTCTTTCGTTTAAGAAAGATCTGGATGCATTGAACAAATCCAATCAGGAAAATATCTCCTGGTCGGCAATGCAATTGGACCAGGAATTGCTGCGCTTTAAAGAAGCAATACTTGCCTATAAATTTGGCGAAGACCAGTCTGAGCGGCAGCTTAACAAACGGTTTGACATTTTATGGAGCAGGGTGGCGATATTTCAGCGGGGCAGGGTTGGGGAACGGCTGCGCAGTTATGATTCTGAGGCCAATATTATCGGCCGTCTTTTTGAGGAAATTCAACGCCAAGCTCCGACGGTTGAAAATATCGGGTCTGCCTCGGTTACCGAAATTGACGATTTGCACGATGTTCTGGACCTGTATTCGATTGAAATGCGCGGTCTGAGCCAGGCGATTTTTGCTGGCGAAGAAAAGCTGCGATCCGATCTGAATGCCCAGATGCGGCGCAGCGCCAATACCACCCTTGGGCTTAGTATTGCATCGGTGATATTCCTGTTGATTGGTTTGGGCATGAGCAGCTGGCAGGGGCGCAGGTATAAAAACCTTGCCCATAAAAACAAGGCACTGGCGGAAATTGCCGAAAATGCCAGCCAGTCCAAAACCCGGTTTTTAACCATGATGAGCCATGAGTTGAGAACCCCGATGAACGGGGTTTTGGGGCTGTTGGCCTTGTTGCGCCAAAGCAAAACAACCGAACCGCAGGAAAATATAATTGAACAGGCGGAAAGGTCAGCCCGGCAAATGATCGGTATGCTGACCGATATTCTGGATTTTGCCGCATTGCAAAATAACGATATCGAACTGGAAGCAAAATCGTTTGAGGTTGCGCAGCTTGTCGAAACCCTGAATGATCTTTTTGCCCCCGAGGCCCGACGCGCCGGAATAAATTTTGATGTGGTCTATGCCAAAGGCGGCCCCTTGCGGATTTCCGGTGATTTTCGGCGGCTGAAGCAGGTCTATACCCAACTGGCCAGCTATTTTATGGATCTGGCCGGCGTTAAATCCATTTCGATGGTATTTAATGTTGAAAATTCCGAATTAAAAGCCGAAATTGCTTTGGATTATGCATCAACAGGCGCAGCTTGGAACCCTGATTTGGTGCTTGGCGGGCGGGCGGATAATGACGATAATTTCGCCGCTGATGCGCTTGGCCCTGCGGTTGCCCGTGGGTTGATTGCAAAGATGGAGGGCAAAATCAACCTGCTGCCACCGCGTGGTAATCAGGTGGTGATTGCGGTTTCGGTGCCGATTTTGCTGTTGGAATTATCAACCGTAAATGTGCAGTTGGAAATGTCTTCGCATGTGATGGCAAGCATTTGCAAAACTGCTTTGCGTGATGCACCCGTCAGCTTTCAGGCGCCAGAATACGCAAACGAGGTCCATGTAATATTGTTTGAAACCGGTGGTCTGGACGAGGCCGGAAAGGTTTCTGACCTGCATAAAATCTATTCCAAGGCATTGATTATTGCCATTGGCCATCCGATTAACCCCGACATATTTGATTCAGTTATTCAAATTCCTACCCAGATTTCGGAAAGGATCGGGCCGGTGATTGATGCGCTTGCGTCATAATTCGCTAACCAAATTGAAATACAAAGTGTATAAAACAACCTGAACACGAATAGAATCAACTTATTCTGGGAAACCAATGTCAGCAACTAAAAAGCCAATCTCATGGGAAACGCCAACCGCAGCAGACGGGGCGCAGCAACAACAGTTGTTTGCCCATGACATCCGCGCGGCCCTTGGTGGCGTTTTGGGTGGCTTGTCATTGATTGCAGATGAAAATCTGTCGGCGGATGATCGGGTTCATTTCAGTCGGGCCAATGCCTCGGCCAAAATGTTGCTTGGGCTGTTGGACGGGGCCAATACGGGTGTTGCCATGCCTGTAGATGTTGGCTGGGTAAACCCCGCCGCCGCAATTGAACAACTACAAGACCGCTGGCTGGGCGAGGTTATTGAAAAAGGTATTAACCTTAACTTTTCATGGGATAAAACTCAGATTACCGCCCCGCAAATTTCGGCACTGGATTTCCAGCGGGTATTTAACAATATCATTGGCAATGCTGTTAAATTTACCTCATCCGGTGAAATATCGGTGGCTTTCGGGGTTGATACAAAAAACAGGTTTTACGGTATTATTCAGGATAGCGGGCCGGGGTTTTCGTCTAGTGCGCTTGAAAATCTGTTTACCTTTCAAAACCGTTCTGAAAGCGCAAACAAGGCTGGTTCCGGGATGGGGCTGTTCATTGTAAAACACCTTGTTGATACTGCCGACGGGGAAATTCACGTTGAAAATGATATTCGAGGCGGTGCGAAAGTTTCGGTTATTTTGCCGGTTGCGGCTGTTTCTGCGCCAGTGGCGATGAAGCAAACCGCCAAGAAAAACGATTTACCCGACCTTTCCCATTTGAAAATTCTTATGGCCGAAGACAATTTGACCAATCAGATGGTGGTCACCCAGATGCTGCGGGCGATGGGCGCGGATTGCGTGATTGCCTCGGACGGGGTCGAGGCCATGGAACGGTTCGAGGAACAGGAATTTGACATTGCCCTGATCGATATTGAAATGCCGCGCATGTCGGGTTTGGAGGTCATGCGCAGTATTCGTGGCCGCAATGATGCCAAGGCGGTAACGCCGCTGGTGGCGCTAACGGCCTATGTTTTACCCGAACATCAAGACCGGATAAATGCGGCGGGCGCCAATGGATTGATTGCCAAACCACTGACCAATATTGGTGATTTCGGGCGCAGCATTCTGTCTTATGTTGATAAAAGTCCGGTGGAAACCAATGTCGAAACAGCAGTTTCAGAGGTTTCGAATGAAGACTACATTGATATGGCCATCTATGATGGTCTGGCTGAAATGATCGGCGCGGAATCCATGCTTGAACTTTTGGGCAAGGTCAAAACCGATATTGAAAACGTCAAACAAGGCATTAGCGACGGCATGCGCGATAAATCAGGTGAGGCTATCGGCTCCAACACCCATATTCTGATCTCGGTTGCCGGCGCGATTGGCGCGGTTGATCTGCAAAACGCGGCCCAGTCGTTAAATACTCTGGCCAAAACCTCAAACTGGGATGATATAGAGACCGGATCGAATATCTGTATAAAAGGCTGTGATCAGGTGCTGAGTTTTGTTGAATCGCAAATCTAGGCTAGGTAAACTGCTGGTATGAGCCGATCCATTCTCCTTGTCGAAGACACCCAATCGCTGGCGATGGTTTATCGCGCAGTTCTCGAAAAAAACGGGTTTCAGGTTGAAAGCGCCAAGTCGCTGTTTGAAACCCGCAACGCCATTGCTGCGCGGGAATTCAGCACTGTGTTGCTGGACCTGATGCTGCCCGATGGCGATGGCATGGATGTTATTTCCGAAATCCTTGGCAGCAACCCGGAAACCAAGGTAATTGTGATTACCGCCAATGGTTCGATCAACCGCGCCATTGATGCGATGCGCCTTGGTGCATTTGATTATCTGGTCAAGCCGTTTGACGAAAAACGGCTGATTGATGCGGTGCGCAATGCGGATAAAACCTTTGCCGAGGTGGGTAAAAACCCCGAGGTTGCAGTGGTTAACGAGACCGGATTCAATGATTTTATCGGGTTGTCGCCCGCAATGGTCGATATTTACAAGATGATCAACAATATTGGCCGATCCTTGGCCACGGTATTTATCACTGGCGAAAGCGGCACCGGCAAAGAGGTCGCGGCGCAGGCCATTCATGCCGTTTCGGGGCGCTCCAAAGGCCCGTTTGTGCCGCTGAATTGCGGGGCCATTCCGGCGGATTTGCTGGAATCAGAGGTATTCGGCCATTTGAAAGGCTCGTTCACCGGCGCGATTGCCGATAAAAAGGGCGCAGCGGCGATGGCTTCGGGCGGCACATTGTTTCTGGATGAAATTTGCGAAATGGATCTGGCGCTGCAAACCAAATTGCTGCGTTTTCTTGAAACCTCGAAAATTCAGCCGGTCGGGGCGACCTCGCCGGTTTCGGTGGATGTGCGGATTTTATGCGCCACCAATCGCAACCCCGAAGAAGAGGTCCGCCAAGGCCGGTTTCGCGAAGACCTGTATTATCGTTTACACGTTGTGCCCATTCATATGCCCGCATTGCGCGACCGGCGACAGGATATTCTGGCGATTGCGCAAAGCAAACTGGTGGAATTTGCCAAAGAAGAAGGCAAAGCCTTTGTTGAATTTTCCGATGATGTAAAAGAACGGCTTTTCTCATTGAACTGGCCGGGAAATGTGCGGCAGTTGTTGAATGTTTTGCGTAATATCGTGGTTTTGAATGACGGTGCGGTTGTCACCATGGATATGCTGCCAGCCGAAGTTAGTGAACAGAAAACCGCAGGGCCTGACAAGGAATCCCAAACAATTGATGCCATCGCTGAGGCAGAGACACAACCTGAAACCCAACCACCACAGGCTTTTGTCGAAAAAACACTGGCGCAGATGGAGCGTGAATTTGTCGAGGCAACCATTGCCCATTGTGACGGATCGGTGCCTAAGGCGGCAATTATTCTGGATGTGTCGCCCTCTACCATTTATCGCAAACGCGAGGCCTGGAAAACCTGACGAAATCGCGCGAATCCCTTGCATACACCTGAATACTGGGCGCATACTCTGATTTGAAAGAGGCCCCATATGTCATTATTCGAAGCAGCAAAATTCGTACGTAAAAACGCCCATGCGCCCTATTCCAATTTCCATGTAGGGGCGGCATTACGCACCGCATCGGGGGCTATATTTTCCGGCTGTAATGTCGAAAATGCCGCTTACCCCGAAGGCACCTGCGCCGAAGCAGGGGCCATTGCTGCCATGGCTGCGGCTGGCGAACGGGTGATTGTGGAAATTCTGGTTGTCGCAGATGCAGACCAGCCGGTAACGCCTTGCGGGGGGTGTCGCCAGAAAATCTCGGAATTTGCCGATAAAGACGCGGTCGTGATCATTGCCTCGCCAAAAGGCGAGCAATTTCGCACGACATTAGGTGAATTATTACCGGGGTCTTTCGGGCTTGGCCATCTGGGCAAAAGCTGATGCTGGCGCAAGAAATCATCGCCGCCAAACGCGACGGGCGCGAATTATCCCAAGCCCAGCTGGGCTTTTTTGCCAAGGGTCTGGTCGATGGTTCGGTTTCTGGCGAACAGGCCGCGGCCTTTGCCATGGCGGTTTTCTTTCAGAAAATGACAATGCCTGAACGGGTAAACCTGACCAAAGCCATGCGCGACAGCGGCGATGTGCTGACATGGGATTTACCCGGTCCGGTGCTGGACAAACATTCAACCGGCGGGGTTGGCGATAATATTTCCTTGATGCTGGCACCGGCGCTGGCAGTTTGCGGGGCATTTGTGCCGATGATTTCGGGGCGCGGATTGGGGCATACCGGCGGCACATTGGATAAATTCGATGCCATCCCCGGCTATCAAACCCAGCCGGATATCGAAACGCTGCGCCGCGTTACCCGCGATATCGGCTGTGCGATTATCGGCCAAACGGGGCAGGTCGCCCCGGCTGACAAGCGGCTTTACGGGATTCGCGATGTCACCGCCACGGTTGAATCGATTGATCTGATTACCGCGTCGATTCTGTCTAAAAAACTGGCAGCAGGGCTGGAGGGGCTGGTTTTGGATGTGAAATGCGGCAGTGGTGCCTTTATGAAAACCCCGCAACAGGCGCGGGATCTGGCGCAAAGTCTGGTAGAGGTCGCCAATGGTGCAGGCTGCGCCGCAACCGCGCTAATCACCGATATGAACGAGCCATTGGCGCGGGCAGCGGGCAATGCGATCGAGGTTGAAAACGCGGTAGATTTTCTGACCGGCAAAGAAATCGACAGCCGGTTATGGGATGTTACGATCGCTTTGGGCGCAGAACTGTTGGCCAGTGCCGGCCTTGCGGACGGGGTGAAAGCAGGGGCTGAAAAAATGCAAAATGCCTTTCAATCCGGCGCTGCGGCAGAAAAATTTGGCCAGATGGTTGCCGCACTTGGCGGGCCGGTGGATTATGTTGAAAACATGCAAAAATACCTGCCTAGATGTGATTTTATCGAGGAAATTTACGTTGATCAACAAGGGTTTGTCAGTGCAATTGACACCACAAATATCGGCATGGCTGTGGTTGAACTGGGCGGCGGTCGCCGTAAATCCAGCGATAAAATCGACCATGCTGTCGGGCTGGATTGGCTGGCGGGCATTGGCCAAATGGTCGATGCGCAACAACCGGTGGCGCGCATTCATGCAAAAAACCAGTCGACGCTTGATGCGGCAAAAAAACGTGTTCTGGCGGCGTATAAAATTTCTGACAGACCTGCGGATGAAGCGCCCCTGATTATTGAACGGGTATCCCCATGAGCCGCGCAATTTTACTGATCATGGATTCCGTGGGCATTGGCGGTGCGCTGGATGCACAGGATTTTGGCGATCAGGGGTCGGATACGCTGGGCCATATCGCAAAGGAATGCGCGGCGGGGCGGGCTGATATTGGCCGTAAAGGGCCGTTGCATCTGCCAAACCTGTGCCAGCTTGGGCTAGGCTCTGCTGCCAAACTGGCGACAGGCGTATTGCCAGCGGGTTTGATTGAGGGCCCGAATGCCTGTTTTGCTGCGGCTAACGAGGTGTCAAATGGCAAAGACACCCCGACCGGCCATTGGGAATTGGCCGGTGTACCGGTGCCGTTTAACTGGCATTATTTTCCCGATACCCAGCCTTGTTTTCCACCTGATAAAATTCAGGAGTTTATCAGGCGCGCTGAATTGCCGGGCATCTTGGCAGATCGCCATGCCTCGGGGTTGAAAATTATTGCTGAATTTGGCGAGGAACATATGCAAAGCGGCAAGCCGATTTGTTATACCTCGGCCGATAGTGTGTTTCAGATTGCCGCCCATGAAGAAAGTTTTGGCTTGGCGCGGTTGTTGGAAATTTGTCAGATTGCGGCGGAAATTTTTCATCCGATGAGGGTTGGCCGGGTGATTGCGCGGCCTTTTATTGGCGCGGATAAAACCAGTTTTCAACGCACAGCCAATCGGCGCGATTATGCGATCTCGCCGCCCGAAGCCACGATTTGCGACCGCATTATTGCCGCTGGCGGGCAGGTTTTGGCGATTGGAAAAATCGGTGATATATTTGCGCATCAAGGCATCAGCAAGGTTTTCAAAGGCAAAGACGATATGGCGCTGGTCGATCATACGGTGGCCTTGATGGATCAAGCCCAAAGCGGTGATCTGATATTTGCCAATTATGTAGAATTTGACAGCCTGTATGGGCATCGGCGCGATGTTGCGGGTTATGCCTGCGCGCTGGAGGTGTTCGATAGGCGTTTGCCGGAAATATTGGCGGGATTACAAGCCGATGATTTGCTGATAATTTCAGCCGATCATGGCAATGACCCGACATGGCATGGCTCTGAGCATACCCGCGAACGGGTGCCGGTTTTGCTGACCGGTCCGAAAATTATACCAAAAAACCTTGGCCAGATTGCCTTTACCGATGTGGCTGAAACCATCGCGGCCCATATGGGGCTGGCAAAAGGCAAAAACGGAGAGAATATTTTATGAATGATTGGCGCGATATTGCAAAAACCGAAATCCATTTGCATCTGGAGGGCGCAGCGCCGCCCGATTTTATCCGTCAATTGGCCAGTGAAAAAAAAATCGATATGACCGGCGTTTTCGATGCGGATGGCAATTACCAATGGGTTGATTTTGTCGATTTTCTAAAAACCTATGAGCGCGCTTGCGAAGTGTTGAAAACCCCCGAGGATTTCAAACGTCTTGTCGAGGCGGTTTTGGCTGAATCCGCCTCGCACGGCGTGGTTTATACCGAATTATTTCTGGCGCCGGATTTTTGCGGCGGCGGGGATTTGATCGCATGGAAAGAATATCTGGCCGCGATGAGCGAGGGCGCGGTTGCGGCCAAAAATGCCTCGGGGATCGAGGCGCGTTTTATTGCCACTTGTGTGCGTCATATGGGGGCGGATCAGGCAAAAATTACCTCAAAAGTTGCTGCCGAAACTGCGTCGGGGCTGTTGACCGGCTGGGGCATGGGCGGTGACGAGGCATTTGGCAACGCAGCTGATTTCAGCTATGCGTTTGAACAGGCTGCTGAATCGGGGCTTGGTATTACCTCCCATGCGGGCGAGGTTTGCGGGCCGGATTCGGTGCGCGAAACGCTCGACAGCTTGCCTGTCAGCCGGATTGGCCACGGGGTGCGTGCCATTGATGACCCTGAATTGGTGCGGATGATTGTGGAAAAAAATATTGTGTTGGAGGTCAATCCCGGCTCCAATATTTCATTGTCTTTGTTCAAAGATCTGAAATTGCATCCCATTTCTGCTTTGCGCGATGCAGGGGTCAAGATCACGGTTTCAACCGACGACCCCCCCTATTTTCACACCGATATGACCGCAGAATACACCAACCTGCATCAGGAATTGGGCTGGGAAATCAGCGATTTTAATGCCATAAACCAAACCGCAATGCAGGCGGCATTTTGTGACGAGATAACCCGCAGCAAAATATTAAAGAAATTTGAAGGAGCATAAAATGGACCAACATTTTACCTTGGTTGACCACCCGCTGGTGCAACATAAACTGACCAAAATGCGTGAGAAATCCACTTCCTCAGCGGTGTTCCGGCAGCTTTTGCGCGAAATCAGCCATTTGCTGGCTTACGAGGTGACACGCGGGTTGCCGATGACCACAACCTCCATCGAAACCCCGATGGAAGCCATGGAGGCACCTGTTCTAAAAGGCAAAAAACTGGCATTGGTGTCGATTTTGCGGGCTGGAAACGGCTTGCTGGACGGGGTGTTGGAGCTGATCCCGTCAGCAAGGGTCGGGTTTGTGGGCCTGTATCGCGATGAAAAAACCCTGCAACCCGTTCAGTATTATTTCAAGGTTCCCAAAGACCTCGATCAACGGGTGGTGATAGCGGTTGATCCGATGCTGGCAACCGGCAATTCCTCGGTTAAGGCGATTGATCTTTTGAAAGAAGCCGGTGCCACGGATATCAGATTTTTATGCCTGCTGGCCGCGCCCGAAGGCGTTGCGCGCATGAAAGAGGCCCACCCCGATGTGCCGATTGTTTCAGCCGCACTGGATCGGCAGCTTAGCGATATTGGCTATATTCTGCCCGGGCTTGGCGATGCGGGTGATCGCATGTTTGGCACTAAATAGCGCGGTAAGTCTTTGGAGTATTCGACAAAGAAAGGCGCTTGGTTATTTGGATTATTGCTGGTTGTTGGGTCTGGCATTATCGGAATTTTCTTTATGCCGATGTAAACGGGGCTGTGCTTATTGTCTGGGACGATATTTGGTTTCAGCCAATTATCTATAATTACGCCGAAAACGGCAGGTTAACGCATCCGTTCTTGTCTCCTATCGCGGGAAATCCATCAGGGGAATTACTGTGGCACGGTTGGCTGATGCCGAGCTTAGCTGGGGAAATTCAAAGCTGGTTTACGGGTTTAGCTGGCATTGCGCAGGCTAAATTTTCCAGCCATTTGATCGTGCTTTTGACATTTTGGGGCTACGCCCTATTTTGCTTTTTCCGGTTTGGAGCTTTTAAGGCCATAATTTGCTTGCCAATATTTTTGGGGCTGTTTTTGTATCAAGCTGGCCGCCCTGAACTGGTTGCTTCTGTGATTTTGTTGGTGTTCTTTTGGGGCGTTGAGTGGCGAAATTTGGTTTTTCGCACCGCGTTGATTGTATCTTGCATTTCGGCTGTTGCGGTTACCAGCCCTGTATTAGCTGTTTACCTTGCTTTGATTGGCGGTATCATCCTGTTTAGCTCGGATATGGAACGAAAGCTGTGCTGGTTGGTGGTTTTGGCCCAGATTGTTTTGGTCCCTTTCGGGATTTTCTTGTTGACCTTGTTATTTACAGATATAGCGCTGCTGGATTGGGTCGCCGGGATTATTGAACACGCCAAGCGAATTTCAAGTCGCACGGATGGTAGTTTTGGCAGCTATTTTCTGATGAATTCCAGATTACCTTTGATGATCTTACTGATCATATTGCTGGTGTTGCTAGGCGCCGAAAGGTGTTTCTCCTGCCGTAAACCAGAGGTGTGGGTTGGTTTTTTCACCCTTATAATATTAGTTTATTTCACCTCTATTCGGGTGCCGACAACGGTTTACAATATTGGCTGGTTATTACCTTTTGTAATTTTTATTGTGCCTTCAGGCAGCCGGATAATTGGCCGGATACAAACTGTAATTTTGGTGTGGCTGTCGGCTGCTTTTGTGCTTTCAATCGGTTTGAACAGCATATTAACTATTAAAAATATTAATGAGGGTGTTCCAGCGGAAAAATTGAGCCTTGCTGTGCAAGAACTATCAGAGAAAGCAATATTTTTAACAGATAAATATAGCCTTTCCGGCAATGCCTTGATTGGCGGTATTGAGAGGCAATACCGGTTTACGGTTGACCCTTCTGGTGCAGATTACCGTATTTCTTTTCAGGCAATTTCAAATCGTGCTGCGCCAGAAATTTCGGCGACGGAATGTTTGGTTTATTCAACATTTCAACAAGTGCCGTTAAAATTATTTGGCACGGAATTGTGGTATTCACGCGGCGATTGGGCTTTTTCGATCATTCAGATCAAAAACTGCCCCTAACAGCGGTTTAGTTATGCATGTCCTTCAATCGCAATTTGGCGATTTGATGCACCTGATCCAGTGCCTCGCGAAATTCCTGTTCCGGCGAATTATCAATCCGGCTGCGGAAATTTTCCAGAATTTCAACCCGATGCCGGCCTTTGACTGCCAAGATATACGGGAAGCCGAATTTTGCCTTATAGCGTTCATTTAGTGCAGTAAATTCGGCAAACTCGGCCTCGGAACAATCATCCAGCCCTGCACCGGCCTGTTCCGATGTGCTTTCAGCCGTCAGCGCGCCGGATGTGGCCAGCTTTCCGGCCAAGTCAGGGTGGGCGCGCAGTAATTTCAGCTGCGCGTCCAAGCCTGCATCCTCAACCACTTGGCGCATTTTCAGCGAAAGATCCCCAACACCGCCGTCAAACGAGGCCTCGGCCACCCAAGGCGAATGTTCATAAATACCGCCGTATATTTCAACAAATTTTTCTTTGATATCTTCTAGTTTCCGCATCTCGACCCCATCAAAAAACCGCTTTGCGCGGCGCAAAACCGGCGTTACACTTTGGCAGTAACAAATCAGGTGGGATAATGGAATCAATTTTACAAGAATGGATAAGTTTGTTTGTCCGTTGGGCGCATATCATTGCCGCAATCGGCTGGATCGGTTCTTCGTTTTATTTTATGTGGCTGGATGCTTCGCTGAAAAAACGCAAAGGCCTGCCCGAGGGCGCAAAAGGCGATAGCTGGTCGGTGCATGGCGGCGGGTTTTATCATGTGGTCAAATACCAGATTGCCCCCGAAGAAATGCCCGAAGCCCTGAAATGGTTCAAATGGGAAAGCTATACCACCTGGCTGACCGGATTTTTGATGCTGATCGTTATGTATTATTGGGGCGCCAAAGGCTTTTTGATTGATCGCGAGGTCATGGATTTAGAAGTTTGGGAGGCGATTTTTATCTCGGTAATGTCGCTGGCACTGGCGTGGATCTTTTATGATGCGCTGTGTAAATCGGCCTTGCGGAAATCGCCGATATTGGTGTTTGCGGTGCTGTTTGTGGCGATTGTTGCGGCGTCATGGGGGTTTCAGCAGGTGTTTACCGCCCGCGCCGCGTGGCTGCATACGGGCGCGATTGTCGCCACGATGATGACCGGCAATGTGTTTTTGGTGATCATCCCCAATACCAAAGTTGTGGTGGATGATCTTAAGGCAGGGCGCACGCCCGACGGGCGCTATGGCCAAATTGCAAAATTGCGTTCAACCCATAATAATTACCTGACCTTGCCGGTTGTTTTGATGATGATTTCCAACCACTACCCGATTGCGTTCGGGCATCCTTATGCATGGGTCATGGTGGCAATGGTGCTGGTGATTGGCGTGGTTGTGCGGGTGTTTTACAATATGCACGAGGCCGGAATTCATGGCAAAGCCCTGTATTGGCAATGGCCGGTGGTTGGGGCCATGGTGGTTGCCTTGATCGGGTTTTCCATGTGGCGGCCCGATCAGGCCACGGTTGATTTCTTTCCGGTGGAGGCTTTGCAAATTGTGGCGGATAATTGCACCATTTGCCATTCGGCAACGCCCACAAACGAGTTTTTTGACGAGGCCCCCGGCGGGGTGAAATTTGACACGCTGGAAGACATCCGCGCCTATAGCGCCAAAATCCTGACGCAATCGGTGTTGTCAAACAATATGCCGCTTGGCAATGAAACCGGCATGACGCCGGAGGACAGGGCCTTGTTGGGGTCGTGGATTCGCGCGGGGGCGCCAGCAGAATAATGGCGACATTACTGGTCAAAAATGCGGATGTTCTGGTCACGATGGACCAGACACGGCGTGAAATATCCGGCGATATTTTTGTGCAGGATGGCGTGATCACGGCCATTGGTGAAACGCCACAAATTGCCGATGAAATTGTTGACGCAAAGGGCTGTGTGGTGACGCCGGGTTTGGTGAATACGCATCACCATTTATACCAAACCCTGACCAAAGCCGTGCCGGGCGGGCAGGATGCCTTGCTGTTTGGCTGGCTGCAAACCCTGTATCCTATTTGGGGAAAAATGGGGCCGGAACATATGTTTGTCTCGGCCCAGATCGGGCTTGCGGAACTGGCGCTTTCGGGCTGCACCATGTCGTCGGATCATCTGTATCTGTTTCCCAATGGCGTGCGGCTGGAAGACACGATCGAGGCCGCGCAAACCATAGGTTTACGATTCCACCCCACGCGCGGCGCGATGAGCATTGGCGAAAGCGATGGTGGCTTGCCGCCTGATAGTTTGGTCGAACAGGAATCGGCCATTCTGAAAGATAGCATTCGGCTGATTGATGCCCATCACGATGCCAGCGACGGGTCGATGTTGCGTATTGGCATTGCGCCTTGTTCTCCGTTTTCGGTTAGCCGAGAATTGATGCGCGACGCGGCGATTTTGGCGCGCGACAAAGGGGTGATGCTGCACACCCATCTGGCTGAAAATGACGAGGATATCGCCTATAGTCTGGAAAAATTCGGCTGTCGTCCGGGCCAATATGCCGAGGATCTGGGCTGGGTGGGCCAAGATGTGTGGCATGCCCATTGTGTAAAACTGGATGCGGTCGAGATTGATCTGTTTGCCCGCACCGGCACTGGTGTGGCCCATTGCCCTTGTTCCAATTGTCGGCTGGGATCGGGCATTGCGCCGGTGCGGGCCATGCGCGATGCGGGGGTGAATGTGGCGCTGGGGGTGGATGGCTCGGCCAGTAATGATAGCGGCAGCCTGATTGCCGAAGCCCGACAGGCGATGCTATTGCAGCGGGTGCAAAACGGTGCTGACAGCATCGGCGCGCGCGAGATATTGGAAATAGCCACGCTGGGCGGTGCAAAGGTATTGGGCCGGCAGGATTGCGGATCATTGGAAATTGGCAAACGTGCTGATTTTGCCATCTGGGATATGTCGGGCCTGCAAAATGCCGGATCATGGGATCCGGTGGCGGCGCTGGTGTTTTGCGGGCCACAAAAAGTGCGTGACCTTTATGTCGAGGGCCGCGCTGTGGTGCAGGCCGGCAATCTGACCGGCATTGATTTGCCTGTTGTTGTGGAAAAAGCCAACAGGCTGGCGCAAGGTTTGGTTGGATAGCATCGGGGCAGCGTTAACCGCTGCCCCGTAAATTTCAGTCTTCTTCCGGCAGCACCAGATTAAGCACAATCGCGATAATTGCGGTGGGTAACAGGCCCGAGGTCAGCAATGTTTTACCAACGCCCGGCACATATTGCACCGCTGATGGCACCAGATTAATGCCGATACCAACCGATAGCGAAACCGCAATGATCACCATGTTACGACGGGTCATTTTGACCTCGGTCAACATGTTCAACCCTGCTGAAATCACCATGCCGAACATCACAATCACACCGCCGCCCAGCACGGGTAATGGCATGGAAGCAATGACGCCGCCAATTTTTGGCAGCAAGCCACTGATGATCAGGATGATCGCCGAAATGGTCACCACATGGCGGCTCATGATGCCGGTCATGGCAACAATACCTGCATTTTGCGAAAACGAGGTATTTGGCAACCCGCCAAACAACCCACCCACCAAGGAGCCAAGCCCGTCTGCATAAGTAGCACCGGTGATTTCCTTGTCGGTGGCTTCGCGGCCTGCGCCACCTTGGGTGGTGGCGTTGGTATCGCCAACGGTTTCAATGGCGGAAACAACAACCACCAGTACAATGGCAATGGTTGCGCCCCATTCAAATTGAAATCCGAATGGCATGAATTCAGGCAAAGCAAATACCGCGGCGTTGGCCACGGGAGCAAAATTTACCAGACCGGTGAAATAGGCCACAACATAACCGGCCAGCAGACCGATTAGAATGGCGGCTGCCGACAGGGTGCCTTTGGTGTAAAACTTGATCGCGAGTGCCACAACAATCACCGTTAGGGCAGGGAACCAATGCGCCCAGGAACCAAAGCTTTCGGCCTCCATCTGGAAAGGCGCAGCGCCACCGGCGGCGTATTTTATCCCCACCGGAATTAGATATAACCCGATTGACATGATCACCAAGCCGGTCACCAAAGGCGGAAACAAGAACCGCAATTTGGAAATAACCGAACCCAGCGCAAAATGCACCACGCCGCCGATGATCACCGCGCCCATCACCGTGGCCATGCCGCTGGTGGCGGCAATGCCGAACATGATTGAAACAAAAGCAAAACTGGTGCCTTGCATGATCGGCAATCTGGCCCCGATCGGGCCGATGCCAACGGTTTGAAATAATGTGGCAACACCGGCAAACAGCATGGCCATTTGCACAAGGTAAACCTTTTCATCGCTGACAAAAGCAAACCCTGCGGCGCCGGCAATGATGATTGCCGGGGTTACATTTGACGCAAACATGGCCAAAACATGTTGCAAGCCAAGCGGGATCGCTTGGGCTAATGGTGGTGTTTTATCCGGGTCCGAATAGACCTCTGCTGTATCTGACATATCTTCCCTCTTCCTGTTTTTTTGCGCTCTATGACGCAGGTTAGATTCCGGCACTTGGCCGAAGATCGGCAAATTCTTGCCGAAAACACAGGATATAGCAAGTTTTTTGTCAGATACGCCAAATATAGGGGGTTAGCCTATGGGCTGCCCGTTGATGTAAACCGTATCAATCGCACGGTCATCACCTAGCATGATGGTCGGGAAAACCTGTTCCCAAAAATTTTCTGATCGCGCCACCCGTTGTTCGATCACAGGGGTCGAGGCCAAGTTAATAACAATAATATCGGCTTCTCGCCCGGCAACAAGATTGCCGATTTTACTGCCCAGCCGCAACGCATCGGCGCTGCCTTGGGTGGCCATCCACAATAGCTGTGCCGGGTGCAGGGCATCACCGCGCAACTGGCCGATTTCATAAGCGCTGGCCATGGTGCGCAGCATAGAAAACGAAGACCCGCCGCCAACATCGGTGGCCAGACCGGTGGGGATGTGCATTTCATGGCTGCGTTTTGCGTTAAACAGGCCCGAGCCGATAAAGGCGTTGGATGTCGGGCAATGGGCAAGGCTGCTGCCGCTGGCCTTGACCGCATCCCATTCGCGATCCGACAGATAGATTGAGTGGCCCAGCACCGCGCCGGGGCCGGTTAACCCGTAATGCTCATAGACCGCCAGATAATCTTGTTGGTCGGGGAATAATTCCCGCACCCATGTGATTTCCTCGGATTGTTCGGAAAGATGGGTCTGCATCAGACAATCGGGGAATTCTGCCCATAACGCGCCGGTGGCCTCTAGCTGGATCTCGGTGCTGGTCGGGGCAAAGCGCGGGGTGATCACATAGGAAAGCCGGTCGGTATTATGCCATTTTCGCAGCAATGCCTTGCTGTCATCATAGCCCGATTGGGCGGTGTCGCGCAGACCATCGGGCGCGTTGCGGTCCATCATCACCTTGCCACCCAGCATCCGCAGCCCGCGTTTTTGCGCGGCCTCAAAATATGCATCCACGCTTTCAGGATGAATGGTGCAATAGGCGCAAGCGGTGGTGATGCCGTTGGAAAGGTTCAGGTCCAGATAGGTTTCGGCGACCTGATCCGCATAGGTGCGATCGGCAAATCGGGTTTCCTCGGGGAACGTATAGGTGTTGAGCCAGTCAATCAGGCGTTTGCCCCAGCTGGCAATAATGGCGGTCTGGCTGTAATGGGCATGGGCATCGATAAAACCGGCCATGATCAAGTGGTTACCATGGTTGATGATTTTGGCATCGGGGTGTTTGGCACGCAAATCATCCGCCTTGCCAACCGCGCGGATTGTGCCGTTTTCAACCAGAACCGCACCGTGGCGTTCATGGATTGCAGCCTCGGCAATGGGTGTGTGCCAAGGGTTGCTGGCGAAGGATAGGGTTTGCCCCAAAAGTAGCTGTGCCATGGAATTTCCTGCGTATTTTTTGCCAGATTACAAATACCCGATGCATTTGCAACCAGTAGCTTGTAGGGTTTGCCAAAGATATTTGCGAGGGCAAAATGACAGATAGCCATATTGCGGAATTTGAGCAAGACGAAGAATACAGCCTGAATGCGGACCTGATCGACGCAATTTTATCAGCGGTCGAGGCTGGCCATCAGGGCCGACTTATTGCCTTGCTGGAACCCCTGCACGAGGCTGATATTGCCGATATGCTGGAACAGATCAGCCGGTCGGAACGCGAAAACCTGTTGCAGCTTTGGGGCCATGAAATTGATGCCGAAGTGCTGTCGGAACTTGAACAAGGCATCCGCGACGAAGTAATGCGCGCCCTGCCGGACGCTTTGCTGGCCGAGGCGGTGCGTGATCTGGACACGGATGATGTTGTTTATCTGGTTGAAGATCTGGACCCACCACAACAAAAAAATCTGCTGGGAAAACTGGATGACGCAGACCGTGTTGCGGTTGAACAGGCGCTGACCTATCCCGATCATAGTGCGGGCCGTCTGATGCAGCGCGAAACCGTGGTGGCACCAAGCCATTGGAATGTTGGCCAAATTATTGACTATATGCGCGCGGCTGAGGATTTGCCGGAGGTGTTCTACGACATTATTATTGTTGATCCGATGATGCACCCCGTGGGCGATGTGCGCCTTGGTTTAATTATGGGGACCGCACCTGAGGTGCTGCTGGCTGAGCTGATGACCGATAATTTTCGAACCATTCCGGTGGATCAGGATATCGAGCATGTGGCCTATGCGTTTAACCAATATCATATGGTATCGGCGCCAGTGGTGGATGAAAACGGGCGGCTGGTCGGGGTGATCACCATTGATGACGCCATGGAAGTGCTGGAAGACGAGGTCGAAGAAGACATGAACCGGCTGGCGGGCCTTAGGGATGAGGAACTGTCAAACAAGGTTTGGCTGACCACCAAAAAACGGTTTCCATGGTTGGCGGTTAATCTGTTTACAGCCATCTTGGCGTCCTTGGTCATTGCCCAGTTTGCCGAAACGATGGAGGCAATAATTGCATTGGCGGTGCTGATGCCGATTGTGGCCTCGATGGGGGGCAATGCGGGCACACAGACCCTGACCGTGGCTGTGCGCGCCATTGCCACGCGCGATTTAACCCCGGCCAATGCCATGCGCGTAGTGCGCCGAGAGGTGCTGGTGGGGCTGACAAATGGCGTGGTATTTGCGGTGATCATCGGCATTGTCGGGTTTGTGTGGTTTGGCGACGCGATGCTGGGCGTGGTGCTGGGCATGGCGATGATCGGCAACCTGTTGGTGGCGGGTTTGGCGGGTATTCTGGTGCCGATTGCGCTGGATAAACTGGGGGCAGATCCGGCGCTGGCCTCGGGGGCGTTTGTGACTACGGTTACCGATATTGTCGGGTTTTTTGCATTTTTAGGGCTGGCGGCGATGCTGTTGCTTTAGGGGGGCTGCAAAGGTTAACGGCGGGTTTTTTTTGGAAATATGGTGTAATTTTTGTATAAGTTTTGTATAAGTTTTCCGTAAGTTGGTTTGTTAGCACCGGGAATGGTTAATGGGTCCTGACCCCGGGTTCAATAACGGGTTGGCGCTGCTGGGTCATAGCCAAACCGTTCAAAATCAACCTTGTAAATATCAACAATCAGCTCACGTGCGGTTGGGGATACGGTGAATTCAATTTTGGCTTGTTTTGCATGTGCCAACCGGTTTGCCAATACATTTGCCGGGGGGATTTGTCGTGGGCCGGATGCATCCCCCGCTTGGTGATCGAGCCAGTCAACCACCGCTGCCATGCCGTTTTCAAGGCGAAAAATTTTTGCATTTTTTGGCACAAAATCAATCATCGGGCGGATGTGGTTGTCGTAAATATACGGGTTTGCAGATTTTTGATCTGCAAGGCTTTCCAGCCAGTTTTCAAATTTGATGCCTTTGGTAATTCGTTTTTCCAACAGGTGTTGATACAGATAAACCGAGGCAAGTCGATCAACCGGATGCCTGACCATGGCAAAGCTGGCATCAAAAAAACCGGCAGGAAACAACCGCGATAGTTCTTGGTCGGGGATATGCTGAGGCGAGCTTTTGGTCCATCGGTATTCAGCATCTATTGAATAAAATTGTGGGTCCAGAAAGGCCAATGGCCTAAACCGGTTTTCCAGATATTTCCCCACGGCCGTGCCACCACATTTTGGAATATGGCAAAAATAGATCAATTTGGTTCCGATGCGGCAAAGGGGCATTTGTTTTTTCCGATCTTTGAAACGGGCGGTTTAGCCAATATTTGTATCAAGGCTAAAATGTTCGATCAATCGCCACAGCTCGGCTTTCGGGTTGATCATATTGGCGCGCATAAACCCGTAATAGGCGCCAGCCTTATCGTCTATTTCGGATTCGTGCGCTGCGATAATATCGTTCAAAACTCCGATCCGCCCGCCATAATCCGCAACCAGTTTGCCCCATAGCAAATCCAGCCCGAAACCGCTGATACTTTCGCCAAGCAACGGGCCGATGGCCTGTAAGGCGCGGCGCGACAGCACCGGCATCATGATTTCCACAGCATTGGTAAGTCGCAGTGCTGGCGCGCCCGGAGCATGAAACAGCGCCGGCCAGACACAATGGGAGCTTTCCGAAAGCGCCATTTGCGCCAGATCAAGATTGTTTTTCGACACGCTTTGAAACAGAGCGTTCAGATCATCAACGCTGACGCGAATATCGTCATCCAGAAACAGGATATGGTCATATTGCAAAAGCAGGTCTTGGTAATGCTGATAAAAATTGTGCATCGCGGTAAATTTTGTGCCCATCTGGCAAAAAACATATTCGCCAAACATCGGATCAAACCCGTGGGCGTCATAATAATTTACCAAAAGATCCCAATTGCGATCCTGATTGTTAAACCATTCTTTATGAATACTGCCGCGTCCGGTTTGTAAAACCACCAGATACCGGCGCGGTGCTTGCGCCAATGTGGTTTTGTGGCGGGTTACACGAATTTGGCTGACAAATTTCTTTTGATAGGCACAGACATCCTCCAGCGTTTCGTAAACCCCCAAAACCGGAGCGCGAAACCCGTCTAGAATGCGCTGATAGGCGTCTTTTGCGGTGATTTTGCCCCCTGTTTGTGTCATAAACCGATGCATATCCACCAAAGGGCTTGGGTCGCGTGCCTGCGCGCAGCCGAGCTCAAGATAATGGAGATACGGGTTGTCATGCTGGTCAGACCAATCCGGATTTTGCCAGGCATACCAGCGCGTATTGAAAAACCGGGTCGGGTTAAGGCCTTGGGCCAAGCCACATTTAAGATATACCCCGATGCTGTCTGGTTTGGCCCCGTTTTGCGTGCAGAAATACTCCTGATCAAAAGGGATGATGGCGTTTCCCATCTTTTACGGTCTCCTTGTTTTTGGCTACCGCTCTTGCGCCAATTTATAGACTGCGCGGGTTAACAGGTCTATTTCGCCGCGCAGCTTTTCAACCTCGCTCAATTCTCGCACATTTTTGTCGGCGGGTGGATCAAACAACGGACCATCGCCATATTCTGGCAAAAATCGGGTTTTGAAACTGGCATTGCTTTCATCAAATCTGTGATAAATTTTCATCCGGTCTTCAAGGCTCATAAGATGCGAGGCCGAGCCGGTTTTGTATACCGGTTCGCCAATCAATTGGGCCATTTTAAGAAAAAACAAATTATCGTGCTGGTCGTCAAAAATATCCTGAATACGATGGGCCATATCGCCTAAATGCTCATTAAAGCTGCGGTTTGCCTGACCATCTTCTGGCAACATTTGCAGCCCATCAAGGTTAAGGCCGATAATAGACATAAAGTCGTCAACAACATCGCCATTAACCAGCTTATCCCTGCGAAAGGCGCGGCCTTTGAAACGGGCGTCGCCAAATGCGTCTGCCCATGGCCGCGCTTGTGCGTACCAGTTGAACATTATGTCAGGGGCATCGGCAAGCAACCGTTCAATTGATTCAACCCCTTTAAGGTGCCATTGCTGCCATGACGATAACAAATAATCATCTTGACGGCGGACATAAAAAACCACCATAGGGTCAAACCCTGTGACCGCTTCTTCGAGGTCGCTAGCCAAATGTCCGGTGTTGGAAATGTTTTCTGCACTAAGAATTAAGGTATGGAGATTGTGGGCATCCATATGCTTCTCAAGCAAAGCAAACCTTTGTTTTAGCTTGGCTATTCGGTTTTCTTGAGTGCGAATGTTTTCGAAAAACCAGATTTGTTCACCCGAAAATGGTTCTTCCATGTCTAGCTTTTGCGAAGGCACAAGCACACCCTTTTTTGCTAATTCATTGCGGTTCAAGGCAATAAAATTCTGAATAGCAGAACTGCCACATTTTGCGGCGCCAATATGGATGATGATTTTTTTCATTCTGCTCTATTCTTGGATAAGGGATTGAAGCTGCGACCGTTCAGTTTTTGCGATCGCAAGCGATTGTTTTAACCGGCTGATTTCTTCATTCAGGACACCAAACTGTCGGCCCTGTTCTTCGTATCGGGTCTGGTCAAACCGTTTCACAAACAGCTCTGCGCTTTTTTGTGAGATTTCTTCGAAATGTTGCTGGATAAGCACCTTGGCCCAACGATCCCGATTGAAAATTTCGATCAGTTTTTCGATCGGCCTGCCGGATTTTTTGCCAACATAAATCACCCCCAACCCGTGGCTGTGGCGAAATTCCATTTGCGGGTGAACATCACGCAATTCTTCCCATAATTTCCAAACCCCGAAATCCCGTTCATGCACGTTAATATCATGAAACATAATGATGCCCCTGTCCGACATTTTTGGCAGCCAGGTTTCGTAATCTTCGCGCACTGCCTCATAGGTGTGCAGCCCGTCAATATGCAATAAATCAACTGAACCGGCCGAAAACCTTTCAGCGGCCTCGTTAAAAAACATCCGTAAATAGGAGGCAAAATCCTTGTAATTATTCAGGATAAACTTAAAATTGTTAAACACGCTTTCATCGTATTTTCCGGCGTGGATGTCCCCCTCCCAGCAGTCGACCGCGATGGGCTCGCAATCAATCGCGCTGCGTTCGACCGCTTGGCAAAAGGCAAAGAAGCTGGCGCCAAAATGTGACCCTAATTCAACGTAACGGCGCGGCTGTTCCATTGCGGTTAAGGAAAACAGAAACGGAATATGGCCGGTCCAGGCCGACGGGGTTAAATGCCGGATGTCCCAATAGCTGGGTTTCAGGAAGTTTTGCAAAAATTCGGTATCGGTCTGTGATTTTGGCTTTGTCGAACCATTCGCGGCGCTGGTTTTTTTGGCTTTGGCAACGGGCAGGGGGCTGTATACAAAGCCGGTATCGGTATCATCGCGACATATTTTTCCGTTTTCCTGCGTCACCAGTTTGCTGATCCCTTGTTCCAGTTCGGATTCGTCCACCGCCGAACCAGCGTTAAGGCGGAACATATTTTCGGCAAAATCAAGGTCGGCACCGGTTTGGATGCCAAGATCTTGTTTAGCCAAATTCAACCCGCCCAGAAAATAGCCCTTATCCTTTAGTGCTTTGGTTGACAGGGGCAGGAAATCGGTGTCGGGAATGCCGTATTCATCGGTAACCGCATTTAGAATCTGGTTACTTATTCCGGTATTCCGAATATTTTCCTGAATTTTGAACCAGTGCGAGCCTTGAACCTTGTCTCGGTTTTTGCCGATTTTGACATAGGAAACCACGCCTTGGTTCAGCTTCATCAAAAGCTGGTCTTTTGAACGCACCGGAATATGAAAAACCGGGAAATCCACCGAATGGGCTGACATCGGCAGGCCGTTCATTACATTGGTAACGCTGTGATTGCCTTGTTCCACCCAGATTTTATGGAGTTTTACCCGGGACGGTTGCAGGGCAATTTTGGTGAATGGTGATAATTCAGGGTTGTGATAAAATTGGGTGTTGCTGTCAATTGCGACCAAACCTTGCCAATAGGTTTCAGGGATAAGGTTGCTCCAACGCATTGAAATAACGGGAAAATCCCCCAGTTCCGCAAGTGAGGATTGAAAGCTGGCCCGGTCTGGAAAGGGTAAAAATTCGTCGGCATCCAGAAAAAACACCCAGTCGAGTCCGTCCAGCTCTGCACAGTTTCTAAGCATGTGGTTCATGGTTAAGGCCTGATGATAGCCCGGTTCTTCAAGCGTATATAAATGCAGCCGACCGGTTTTTTCGCTTACGGCTTTCAGATATTCAGCGGTTCCGTCTTCGGATTTATGGTCAATCATGACCACCACATCAAACAGGGCCATGATTGATTCAACAAAGGTTTGAATAATGTCGATTTCGTTTTTGACCATGACAATCACACCCAAAGCCATTTTGCCGTTTGTCTTGGCCAACGGTTTGGCCCCAAGATCTGGAACAGCCTTGTTGGAGCGCATGGTGTTTCGCCCCTCGCTTCGTCCGCAAGTGATATAATGGAACAGCGGGTTCACCTTGGCATCGCGCACATCGGCATTGGCGTTTAGATAGAATTCGGTTGAAAATTGCGGGCTTGGGTCACAATTCATATCAACCCCGAAGTTCAGATAATGTTCCAGTGCGCCATCATGGGTGACTTTGACCGGACAGGTATCAACGTAAAACCCTGCGTCAAATTCAGGTGCAACAATGCTGGACTGGTCTTTTAATTCTTGGGGTAAAATTCCGACAAAACCGGGCGAACGCCCCTCGGTTTTGCCAAAAACCTGATAATGGTAAAAAGTATTTATGCCAGATTTGACAACATCGGGATTGGCGTTTCGATAGGCCATGGTCGAAAAATCAGGGGTTGGATTGCGCCCCTCGCTTTCGCCAAAACGGATAAAATGATCCAGAGCGTCAAAATCGGATTTAACATCTTTCAAATCGTCATGGGCAGAAATATAATAATGTCGGTCAAAAACCTTGTCCAGAACTGCGTATATTTCTGCCGCATCGGTGTCTTTATTATTCAGGATATTTCGAAAATATTCCTTAATCATTAATAATATCTCCTTAACGTAAGCAGGCCCCGTTTTCACTATGGCCTGTTACACGCGGTGAAGCAATAGATTAGCTAAAATTATCCCTAAAGTTGTGGGAGTTTGGTTATGCCAAAATTCGCCTCAGATTATCCAGCAAGGCCTGCACAGCACCGAATGGTGGCCCAGCATCACGATGTGATCAGATTTTTTGATGGAAAAGCCCCTTCTCATGGTTTGTTGCACAAACCACAGTCAGGCAGTGCTTGGCATTCGAAAGGTTTGCCGCTTAAATGAAAACTTGCAGCGGCATTAAGGCGCGACAGGTCCAAATGTTGTAACCGCAAAAGCCAACCGCTAGTATTTGGCGATAAATCTGCCAAATGTATTTTCCCCGCGTATTCAGGACCCATAAATGACCCCCCAAACCAACCCTGTGTTTGATATCATCGTGATCGGCGGCGGCGTGGTGGGCTGTGCCATCATGCGACGGTTTTCATTGGCGGGGGCCAAAACCCTGTTGCTGGAACAGGGCGATGATATTCTGTCAGGGGCCAGCAAAGCCAATAGCGCTATTTTGCATACCGGATTTGATGCGCCGCCAAACAGTGTTGAATTGTCATGTATGCAAGCCGGATATGCCGAATATCTGGACATCCACCAACAGCTTAACCTGCCTTTGCTAAAAACCGGCGCGCTGGTGGTGGCATGGGATCAGGAACAGTTATCCCAGCTAAACGGAATTATTGCCAAAGCCCGTGAAAACGGCATCAAAGATGTCGAATTGATGTCGCGCCAGGCATTGCGCGCGGCAGAACCAAACCTTTCAGAAACCGCCTTGGCAGCGGTCAGTGTGCCACGCGAATTTGTGATGGACCCATGGAGCAGCCCGCTGGCATATCTGCGCCAAGCCGTGGCGGCAGGGGCTGAATATCGGTTTAATACCGAGGTGCAAAGCGGCGAATTTGACGGAAAAAACTGGCAGCTGACTACACCGCAAAAGATTTATTCCAGTCGCATTGTTGTAAATTGCAGCGGCAATCAGGGCGACATAGTTCAGGCCATTTGCACCAAACCAGAATTTGAAATCCATCCGCGCAAGGGGCAGTTTCTGGTCTATGACAAAAGCGCCGCAAGCCTGATTAATGCCATCATCCTGCCGGTGCCAACCCCGACCACCAAAGGTGTGGTGCTGACCAAAACCATTTTCGGCAACCTGCTGCTTGGCCCCACTGCCGAGGAACAAAAAGACCGCACCAAGGCAGCGGTTGATCACGATATGTTGCAAGGTTTGGTTGATACCGGCACCAGAATGCTGCCCGACCTGCCACAGCATTTGGTCACCGCCAGCTATGCGGGGCTGCGTCCGGCCACACAGTTCAAGGATTACCAGATCAAACCCGAACCGGATAAAAACTGGATCGGGGTAAACGGCATCCGCTCAACCGGCCTGACAGCGGCTTTGGGCATTGCGTCTTATGTCGAACAGCTTTGCACAGAGCATTTTTGCCAATTCGGCCCGGCCAAAACGCCACATTTTGTGCAAATGCCGATGCTGGCCCAGCACAAGCAACGCAGCTTTGAAAAAGGCGATAATACCGAGATTGTCTGCCATTGTGAAAACGTAACCCGTTGCGATATTGAACGGGCATTAACCGGCGATATTCCTGCCCAAAGCCTTGGCGGATTGCGGCGTCGCACCCGGGTGATGATGGGGCGGTGCAACGGATTTTATTGCTCGGCCAAGGTGGCGGCATTAACCAAAGGCAAAATCAGCCCCGAACTGGCGGGGGAGAATTGATGGGTGCTTACGATTATGACGTTGCCATTATCGGTTCCGGCCCTGCGGGGATTGCGGTTGCAACCGGGCTGGTTCGTGCCGGAATTAGCAATATTGCGGTTTTTGAACGGGAAGCGGATATTGGCGGCATTCCACGCCATACGCATCATCCCAGTTTTGGGTTATTGGTGTTCAAACATCCGGTTTCCGGTCCTGAATTTATCAAGAAACTGCTTAAGCGCTGCCCGAATGTGCAGTTCCAAACCAGCACCACGGTTACCGCAATTAACAAAGCTGGCATTCTGGAAATTGCCACACCGGATGGCATCAAAACCCTGCGCGCCCGCCATATCGTGCTGGCCACCGGCGCACGCGAGGCCCCGCGCCATCCCCGGCTGGTTTCGGGGCTGCGGCCCATGGGGGTGATGACCACCGGCGCATTGCAACAGTTTGTCTATTTGCAAAACCTGAAGCCGTTCAAACGGGCGGTTATTATTGGCACCGAGCTGGTCAGCTTTTCCGCGCTATGGACCCTGCGCCAAGCCGGCATCAAACCAATGGCGATGATCGAGGCTGGCCCGCGCATCAAGGCCTATCGTCCAGCGACAATTTTTGCCTGCCTGCTGGGGGTGCCGATTCATTATAACAGCCATGTGGTCGATATTTGCGGCATTGACCGGCTTACAGGTATCAAAATCGAAAATACCGATGGTAAAAAGCAGGGCATTACCTGCGATGGTCTGATTTTCAGTGGTGATTTTACCGGCGATAACAGCCTTGCCCGCGCCAGCCATCTGGAACTGAATTCGAAAAACCAAATCCCGTTGATGGATCAAAACGGGTTCAGCTCTGATCCGGATATTTCGGTGATCGGCAATGCTGCCCATCCGGCCGATATGGGGGATCAGTGTTATATTGAAGGCTTGGAAGCGGGGCAGGAAATTGCCAAGGTTCTGCACAATAAATCGCCAACACAAGCGATCCTGATCGAGCATGGTCCCGGCATCAAAGTGACCAGCCCCAATATGGTAAGGGTGGGTAAAAAAGGGCTGGTATTCCAGATCAACCTGCATGTTACCAAAGCCTATGCCGGCCCGATAACGGTAACATACCATGGCAAAGTAATTTACCGTAAAACCCGTGCCTGCCTGCCAACGCGGCGTATTAGCCTAAAGAAAATTAGGCTAAATGCGGAAATACCTGTGACAGATCAACCGGTTAAGGTGATGCTGGGCCAATAGGCCTGTTGATTTCCCTTGATGCAGAGTAATAACCTGTTGACTTATAACCAAATAGGTTATAAGTATGGCGCATATAAAGGAGAATCAAATGTCGTTTCCAAAACCAAATCTTGCTGTTGATCTGGCCTTGATCACCGTAATGGATGGCCATCTGTGTTGCCTGTTAATGAATCGTCAGGATGCGGTTGAGGTCGGCGGTGACTGGGCGCTTCCGGGCGGGTTTGTTCATATTGATGAAACAATTGAACAAACCGCATTGCGGGTTCTACAACAAAAAGCAGGTATGGAAACCGCCTATCTGGAACAGCTTTTTACCTATGGAAACCTGAACCGGGACCCGCGCGAACGGGTTGTCAGTGTTAGCCATTTTGCGCTGGTTCCGGCCAAAAATCTGGCCAAAGCCGTGCGTGGTAAAAATCAACTTGCACTGGCCCGGATTATTGTAAACTGGGATGGCGAAACCGGCGGGGCTGCCAGTGCTTTTTCTGAAAAACTCGGCACCTTGAATCTGGCATTTGACCATGCGGATATGCTTGGCGATGTGGTGAAACGCTTGCGGGGCAAGCTGAATTATTCAGACATTGCGCTTGAATTATTGCCGGAATTTTTCACCCTGCGCCAAGCACAAGAAATTTACGAGGCCATTCTTGGCCATAAACTGACCAAGCCTGCCTTTCGCCGGAAACTGACCGACCGAAAAACCATTGAACCAACCGGCCAGCGCGAAACGGCTTCGGCATTTCGGCCTGCTGAACTTTATACCCGGATTTAAGAAAGGAAAAACCATGGCACATATACAAAAATTCCCGTTTCTTCGGCATCTGCGGGCGGATGCGTCCAGCTATGTCCAGCAGTTCAAGAAAGGCCGTCGGGTGCGTTCCGGCAAAGGTCTGGCATTCTGGTTTTTGCCATCGGGTGTTTCGCTTAGCGAAATGCCCATGGATGACCGGATGCTACCGTATTTGTTAAAAGGCCAATCGGCGGATTACCAGAATTTAACCGTTCAGGGCAGCATTGTCTGGCGGGTTTCTGACCCCGAAATTCTGGGGGACCGGATTGATTTTTCGGTTGATTTGACCAATGGCGCATTGCTGGGGCAACCTGTTGACCAGATCAATGACCAAATCGGGTCTCTGGGTCGTCGTTTTATTGTTGCCCATGTCAAAAGCAATTCCGTTAGGGATATTCTGCAAGCGGGTGTAGAACCCCTGCAAAGCGCATTAAAACAAGGGTTTGACGGGGATACAACCCTGTCGGCAATGGGCATTGAAATTGTCGGTGTTGGTGTTGATGATGTTTCCCCCAGCAGCGAATTGGCCCGCGCATTGCAGGCGCCAACCTTTGAAAGCCTGCAACAACAGGCTGACGAAGCAAGCTTTGCAAGGCGGGCCATGGCGGTGGAAAAAGAAAGGGCCATTGCCGAAAATGAATTAAGCACCAAGGTCGAACTGGAGGCACAGCGTAATCAACTGATCGCACGCCAGGATGAAAACGCCCGTGCCAACGCCAAAGCCCATGCTGCCGCATTGAAAATCGAGGCTGACGCAGAATCTGGCCGTATTCGCATCATTGACCAAGCCAAAGTCGATATGGAAAAAGAGCGCATAGCGGTTTATGCCGACTTGCCCCCGATGGTTATGTTTGGCATGGCAGCACAGGAATTTGCCGGCAAACTGCAACATATTGATAACCTGACCGTAACACCTGATATGTTGTCAAATATGATCGGACAGGTTCAGGCTGCGATTAAATCCGGCGCTGTAACCAATAAGGCCCGGCCATGAGCAGCCTTGCCCCGCGTGTTGTATTGGTTACCCGGCAATCGGAATATCAGGCCTTGCTGGCAACCCATGGCACACGCGGGCAGGCTGAATTCTTTTTGAACAGCCGCCAGCAAAAAATCGCTGCGGTCGAAGCCGCACATAATAGCCTTGCGGCAGCCGTTCAAAAAGCCAAAGACGCGGTGCCGCTTGATTGGTCGATTGCTCAGGTCGAGCGCAATGATCTGGACCGGTTTTTGTTTTCAAGCAATGATATTGTCGTGGCCATCGGGCAAGACGGGCTGGTGGCCAATCTGGCCAAATATTGCTCGGGCCAGCCGGTGGTTGGCGTCAGCCCGGGAAACAAAGGGTCCGAAGGGGTGCTGACATCGGTTCAGCCCCGCGATTTGGGCGGCTTGCTGGCCCGGATCGAACAGAATGCGGCAAATATTGAACACCGGACCATGGTCGAAGCCCGAATTGGCAGCGAAAGCCTGTTTGCCCTGAACGAGTTGTTTATTGGCCATCAAACCCACCAATCGGCGCGCTATGTGATCCGTGATGGCGAGACAAAGGAATTCCAGTCTTCGTCCGGGGTGATTGTTTCCACCGGCACCGGCATGACCGGCTGGGCCAAATCCATTATGACCGCCACCAATCAACAATTCGACATTGCGCCAACCGACCCAAAAGCGGTTTATTTTGCCCGCGAACCCTGGCCCAGCCGGACCAGCGGTTGTGATCTTAAATCAGGGGTTATCCGGCAGTCGGGCGGTTTGGATATTACCTCGAGGATCAATGATCGCGGGGTGATCTTTGCCGATGGCATCGAACAGGATTTCCTACCGTTCAACTGGGGACAAAAAACCATGATTTCCATTGCGAAAAAGACATTGAACCTTGTGGTGTTTCACTGATGGATACTATCGGGAGTGTGACAAAACCGGCACAGGCGTAACCGGCTTTGATTTGGGCCTAACGGCAAATCTGGAACGCGGCAACCGTTCCGCTTGGCGATTGGCTAAAGCCAAGCGTGCCACCATGGCTGGCGGCGATGCTTTCTACAATGGTAAGGCCAAGACCGGTGCCGCGATGGTGCCTTGCATTTTTGCCCCGTTGAAACGGTTCGACCAGCTGGGTAAAATCAACCTCGGACATGCCTTCGTCTTCGACAAAAACTGTAATGCTTTCGGGGGTGGCCGAAAGGCTAAGCGTGGCAGTTTTACCGTAATTCAATGCGTTATCCACTAGGTTGGTCAGGGCACGGCGGATGGCATTCGGGCGGCAATTACAAAACAGGGATTCCTGGGCTGATGCCGCCCGGGTTGAGGCATCAGGCGCGGAAAACACCGATTTTGAATGGCGGATTGCCGGCGGCTGGAAAGGCAACAGCTTTACCGGACGGCCAAGGTCGGCATAATCATCGACAAGCGCTTGCAACAGGCCCAGAATCGGGATTTTACGCATTTCTTCGACATCCATTTCGTTGCGGGTATAGGCCAGAACCGAATCGATCATCTGGGTCATCTGGTCGATATCGGCGTCCAGTTTTTGCCGCAGTTCCTGATTGCGGATCAGGGCTGTGCGTAATTTCAACCGCTGGGTCGGGGTGCCCAGATCATGCGAAATACCCAAAAGCAAAGTGGCGCGGCGGCTGTGGCGCAGCTTTTCACGGTCAAAAAACCGGTTTATGGCCTTGGCGATGGCTTGCAATTCGCTTGGGCCTTTCAGGGGCAGTGGTGTGGTGCGCCCGTCTTTGGCACGCCGCGTGATGGCCGCGGCCTGCGCCGAAAGATGGTCGGCAATGCCAAGCCCGATGGTCAATAGGGTGGCCAGCAGAATAAACCCAGCAATCAGGATCGGAGTGCGCCAGTCCGGCGGCGCGGCCTGACAGGAAAACAGCTTGGGAGCGGTAAGGCGTTGCCAGCCGGACGGGGTTTCCAGAAAAATCAAAGGCGCGCCGCAAAAGGTAGCAATGCTGCGAAACAACTGGCCAAATTGCGCCGCCGCCGGACCTTTGATTTCAGACAGGCTATACTGCAGGTCTTTGGAATAAATGCGGATGGCAATGCCCGCAATGCTTAGGGATGTTTCATAATTCAGCGATTCAGTGCCCGTAAAACGCAAGCGGGTGGCGTTATCAACCGAGGTGATCTCGGTCGGGTTGGTGGGCGTGGCAATAAAGGGCAGCGGCGCAACTGATTGACCAGTGGCAAGGCTATGGGCAGCAATACCGGCGTTAAAGGCAATCACCAGATGGCGTTCGCGGGCCAGCCCGTATTGATACCAGCTTCCGGCCACCAGCGCACCGGCAAAACCCGCCAGCACCAGCGCAAAGATGATATAGCGGCGCAGGCTCATGGGCTGGAAACCTCGACCGCCAGCATATAGCCCGCGCCGCGCAAGGTTTTGATGATCTCGGGGCATTTCGGGTCGGCCTCTATTTTACCGCGCAACCGGCTGATGGCCACATCCAGCGCGCGGGATTCCAGCTGTGTGTCGCTTTCCAGCCCGGCGGTGATTTCCTCGCGGCTAAGGGCCAGCCCCGGATTGGCAAGCAGCACATTCAACAGTGCAATCTCGCGTTTTGAGAGCATGATTTCAACCCCGTCAGGGCCGGTAAGACGGCTAAGGCGGCTATCGAATTGCCAATGGCCAAACCGGTAAATATGATGCCCGCGCCGATAGCTAAGCGAAGTGGCGCGCCGCGTGCGGCCCAATACTGCACGGATGCGCGCCAACAGCAGATCGGGATTAAACGGCTTGGCGATATAATCATCGGCACCGGCGGAATAACCCTGCATGCGATAATCATCAGAGCTAAGCGCCGACATCATAATGATCGGCACTACGTTGCTGGCACGCAATTTGATGCAAATATCCATGCCGTTTTCGTCACCCAGCATTACATCCAGCAAAATAAGGTCAATCCGGTGGCTGGCAACAATGCTGGTAACCTCGGAGCAACTGGCCGCCACATGCACCGCCAACCCGTGGCTGGTCAGAAATGCCTTAAGCATGTCGCGCAGGTCCGGGTCATCATCAACAACTAAAAGGGTGGGAATGGTCATGCTGGCTCCGTATGTTTGGGGGAGTTTGGCCCAAATCGGCGCGGATTTGAACTGTTTTGTAACCGCAGGTAACATTGCGGCGCAAAAACCAGAATAACACCAGCCAAAGGGGGTTGTCTGGCGCGGGGGGCTGCGGCCTGATAGGGCCAGTCTGGCATTTGACCGGATGTTTCATATTTCTGGGAGGAAATGAGATGATAATGAAAAGGACAATGATGGCGGCGGCAATGGTGCTGGGCGCAGGCGCGGCACTGGCCGAACCACAAGCCGAAGTGCTGCATTGGTGGACCTCCGGTGGCGAGGCAAAATCGGTGCAGGTGCTGATGGATGAATTTGCCAGCCGTGGCGGCACCTGGACAGATATGCCCGTGGCAGGCGGTGGCGGTGACGCCGCGATGACGGCGCTGCGCGCCCGGGTGCTTTCGGGCAATGCGCCAACTGCAGTGCAGCTAAAAGGCCCGGCCATTCAGGAATGGTATGAAGAAGGCGTTTTGGCCAATATCAACGCTGTGGCCATGGCCAATAACTGGGATGAATTGCTGCCCGAAGCCATTGCCGACCACATGAAATGCGACGGCGAATATTGCGCGGCACCGGTAAATGTGCATCGTGTCAACTGGATATGGGGCAATGCGCAAGTGCTGGCCGATGCCGGTCTGGAAATGCCAACCACATGGGCTGAATTCAACGCAGCGGCTGAAACCCTGCAAGGTATGGGGATCACTCCGCTGGCCCATGGCGGGCAATCCTGGCAAGACGCCACGGTGTTCGAATCCATTGCCGTTGGTCTTGGCGGGGCTGATTTTTTCCGCGCGGCCTTGATTGATCTGGATGAGGCGGCGCTGACCTCCGATACTATGATTGCCGTGTTTGACCAGCTTCGTATTCTGCGTGGTTTTGTGGATGATGACTTTTCAGGTCGTGACTGGAACCTTGCCACTGCCATGGTGATGAATGGCGAAGCGGCTTTTCAAATTATGGGCGATTGGGCCAAAGGCGAATTTATGGCCGCTGGTCTGGTGCCGGGCAAAGATTTCCTTTGTGCGCCAACGCCTGGTGGTGGTTACCTGTATAACGTCGACAGCTTTGCGATGTTTAGCGTTGAGGGCCAAGACAATATCGACGGGCAAAACCTGCTGGCCGAGTTGATCATGGGGGAGAACTTCCAAGAGGTGTTTAACCTCAACAAAGGCTCTATTCCGGCACGGCTTGATGTGCCGTTGGACGCGTTTGACTATTGTGCTGGTCGTTCGGGATATGACATGGATGTGGCCTCGGGCAATGGCAGTTTGCTGCCATCTTATGCCCATGGCATGGCATTGCGTGGCGCGCAGGCCGGTGCGATCACCGATACTGTGACCGCATTTTTCAACAGCGATATGAGCTCGGCTGATGCGGTTACCGCATTGGCGCTGGCTGTGAAAAACTCGATGTAAACCCACGCCCCGCGCGGTTATGGTCGCGCGGGGCACACTTGCCCCCCTTTATTTCAGGATGCCCCGATGGACTGGCTGCAAAAGCACATGCCCAAGATGGTTTTGGCCCCGTCATTCTTGGCGATACTAATATTTGTTTACGGGTTTATCGCCTGGACAACCTATATTTCTTTCACCCGATCACGCCTGTTGCCAAAATACGAAATCGAGGGTGTCATCCAGTATGACCGCCTGTTCCAATCGCCGCGCTGGGATGTGGCGATAACCAATCTGGCGATATTCGGCATATTGTTTATCGTTATTTCCATGCTGCTGGGCTTGCTGCTGGCGATATTGCTGGACCAGAAAATCCGCACCGAAGGCGCGCTACGCACCATCTATCTTTATCCGATGGCGCTAAGCTTTATCGTAACCGGCACCGCGTGGAAATGGATATTGAACCCCGGGCTTGGCATTGAATCGGTTATTCAGGGCATGGGCTGGCAAAGCTTTGAATTTGACTGGCTAACCGACCCCGATATGGCGATTTATACCGTGGTGATCGCAGGGGTCTGGCAGGCCAGCGGTTTTGTCATGGCGCTGTTTCTGGCGGGGTTACGCTCGGTTGATCAGGAAATCATCCGCGCCGCAATGGTAGACGGGGTTTCAACGCCGCGCATTTACCGCTCGATCATTATTCCATCCATGGCGCCGATTTTTATGTCGGCTTTTATTGTGCTTTCGCATCTGGCGATCAAAAGCTTTGATCTGGTGATCGCGCTGACCGGTGGTGGCCCCGGCTATGCCACGGACCTGCCCGCGACCTACATGTATGCGATGGCGTTTTCACGTGGCGATCTGGGGCAGGCGGCGTCTTCGGCGACTGTGATGATGATGGTCGTGGCGGCCATTATTGTGCCGTATCTATATTCCGAACTCAGGAGCCGCCGTGATGGATAATTTGGTAAAAGACGGCAGCTTCAAGCAAGTGGCGCTGCGGGCCGGGCTATATGCCATGCTTATAATATTTGCACTTTTCTACCTGATGCCGCTGTTTGTGATGCTTGTTACCTCGCTGAAAAGCCTTGATGATATCCGCACCGGCAGCCTGATTGGCCTGCCCCGCGAACTTGTGTTTGATGCTTGGGGCAAAGCATGGTCGGGTGCCTGCATCGGGGTGCAATGTGAGGGGTTGCGGCCCTATTTCTGGAACTCGATGCTGATCGCGGTGCCCGCCGTGCTGATCTCCACCATCCTTGGCGCATTGAACGGTTATGTGATCTCGCAATGGCGGTTCAAGGGGTCGGATTTCATTTTTGCCCTATTGCTTTTTGGCTGTTTTATTCCGTTTCAGGTGATCTTACTGCCGATGGCAATTGTGCTGGGAAAGATGCAAATCGCCGGTTCGATCGGCGGGTTGATCTTTGTGCATGTGGTCTATGGCCTTGGCTTTACCACCCTGTTTTTTCGCAATTATTACATCTCCATTCCGGTGGAGCTGGTAAAGGCGGCCAAGGTCGACGGCGCGGGTTTTTTCCGGATATTCTGGAGCATCTTTCTACCGCTATCCGCGCCGATTGTGGTGGTGACGGTTATTTGGCAGTTTACCCAGATCTGGAATGATTTCCTGTTTGGCGTGTCGTTTTCACAGGCGGGCACCCAGCCCATCACCGTGGCATTGAACAACATCGTCAATTCCACCACCGGCGTTAAAGAATATAATGTCGATATGGCAGCCGCGATTATTGCCGCTTTGCCAACATTGCTGGTCTATGTGGTGGCCGGAAAATACTTTATTCGCGGGCTGACCGCTGGTTCCGTGAAAGGATAACCCATGAGCAACCTTATTCTGTCAATCGAGAATCTTTACAAAAATTATGGGACAACCGAGGTGTTGAAAGACATTAATGTCGCCATCCAAAAGGGCGAATTTTTGGTGCTGGTCGGGCCTTCTGGCTGTGGAAAGTCAACCCTGTTGAACTGTATCGCGGGGCTAGAGGAGGTCAGCTCGGGTGCCATTAAAATTGGCGGGCGTAACATGGTCGGTGTGGCACCAAAAGACCGCGATATTGCCATGGTGTTCCAGTCTTATGCGCTTTATCCGACCATGACCGTGGGCAAAAACATCACCTTTGGCATGAAGGTGCGGGGCGTCGATGCGGCAACACAAGCGCGAAAGCTGAACGAGGTAGCAAAGCTGTTGCAGATCGAGCCCTTGCTAAAACGTAAACCCGGGCAGCTTTCGGGCGGCCAACGCCAAAGGGTGGCGATGGGGCGGGCATTGGTGCGTGATCCGCAGCTGTTCTTGTTTGACGAACCGCTTTCCAATCTGGACGCCAAGCTGCGGGTGGAAATGCGATCCGAGATCAAACGTCTGCATAGCAACCTGAATGCCTCGATTGTCTATGTGACCCATGACCAGATCGAAGCCATGACATTGGCGACGCAAATTGTGGTGATGAAAGACGGGGTGGTGCAGCAAATCGGCACCCCTGGTGAAATCTATAGAAACCCTGCCAATATGTTTGTCGCCGGCTTTATGGGCTCGCCCTCGATGAATTTGATTCCTGCAAAAGCCGAAAAGAACGGCGATGCAACCCGCATTGAAATTGCCCGTGAAAATGATAGCCCGCTGGTGCTGTTGGACACCAACAGGCCGGACCTGCCCCAAGACGTAATTCTTGGCTTGCGGCCAGAGGATATCGCCGAAGCCGGGTTTCGATCTGGCGCACAGGTTCAAACCGCGCGGTGTCTGGTTGATATTGTCGAACCTGCGGGTGCTGATACATTTGTGGTTTCTCATCTGGGTGGCAAGGGGGTAACGGCGCGGTTGCACGCGGAAACCAAAGCCAAATCCGGCGAAGCTCTGGAACTGGCTTTTGATCTTGGCAAGGTTTCCTATTTTGAACCGGAAAGCGGAATCCGGCTTAACTGAGTGTCCTGACCCTAATTCAAAATAGCCTAATTCTCAGGGGGGCAGGGCAGTTACATACCGGTATCTCGGCCCCTTTCGGTTTTTGAGTGTTACCCTGTATATTTGCCGGTTTATTCAGCTTGTTCACCCAAGGTAAACAGCGCACCAACCCCATGCTGGACAATGCCTTCCCCTTTGCGCTCCATTATTAAACAATCCAGCCTTTGATCCCGGGCAAACGCCGCCCCCTTTTCCAGCCCTTGCACCAGAATGGCTGTGGCCATGGCGTCAGCGGTCATGCAATCGGCGGCAACTACGGTAACGCTGGCAATGCCGGGCTGCACGGGGCCGCCTTTTTGCCTGTCCATGGTATGGGAAAGCCGCGCCTGCCCGACCTGCACCCAGTGGCGGTAATCGCCTGATGTGGCCACGGCGGCATCCTGCAATTCCAGCATCGAAAGCGGGGTGTGGGCGGTGTAATCCGGCTTTTCAATGGCCACGGCCCAAGGCTTGCCATTGGGCTGCACGCCCTTGCTGCGCACTTCGCCATCCAGCGCCACCAAGGCTGACCCGAGGCCAAAAACATCACAGACCTGCATCATCCGGTCCACCCCGTAGCCCTTGGCAATGCCGGAAAGATCCAGCGCCAGCGGGGCATGTTTTCGGGCGCGCAAACTTGCTTTATCCAGCTCCAGAACCTTGGCGGTATCGGGGCGGGGCTGGCCTAATTTGGCGCGGATATCAGCCTCGCTCGGGGTTTTGCCGGCAAAGCCCCAGGCCGTCACCAAATCACCAAGGCCGATATCAAACGCCCCGCCGGAAAGCCGCCCGATTTCAAGCCCGCGCGCCAGCACCTGCATCAGCTCGGGCGGGATGTTCACCCATTCGCCAAGCGGCGCTGCGTTCAGGCGCATCAGGTCGCTTTCGGGCTTCCAGCTGGACATCTGGTTGTCCACCAGTGCCACGGCATCAGCCAAGGCTTTTTCAAGTGCTGCAAGGTTGGTGCTGGCGGGCGCGCCGATTTCAGCGCTCCAGCTGGTGCCCATGGTGGGGCCGGTTAGCGTTTGTGCGTGTAGATCAGTAGACATCTTCCAGATACCTTCCCTGGGCTTTCAGCTCGGCTGGCTCCAGCCCGTGCGGGGCCAGTATTTCTTGCAGGGCCTCGGCCACGCCCAAAGCCATATCACAGCCGCCGCATACCAGCACCTGCGCGCCGTTTTTGATTTGGGCCGCCACATTGGCAGCATCGCGCTGCAAAATATGCTGCACATAATCAACCTGCTTGACGCGAGAGGCGGCAATGCTGACCTTGTCCAGCTTGCCTTCACTTTGCCATTGGCCGATCTCGTCTTCATAAAGATAATCGGAATCCGGGTGGCGAATGCCGAAATAAAGCTGCATCGGGCGCTTTTTGTGGTTGGCGCGGGCAAAGCCGGCCAGTGGGCCAATGCCGGTGCCCGCCCCGATTAAAATAACCGGTTTGCGGTTTTTGGCGGGGGCAAAAGCCGGGTTGGAACGAATAAAACCCGAGACCTCGTCGCCGATCGCAAGGTCAAACAGCTGGCCCGAGCAAAGCCCGTGGGCATGTTTGCGCACGCAAATTTCGACAAAGCCGTCCCGGGTGCTGCTTGCTAATGAATAAAGCCGCACGATGTTGGAGCCTTCAGGGATAATCCCCAGCAGATCACCGGCTTTGAATTTTTTCCAACCCCGTCCGCGCAAGCGGTTTAGCAGGCTGGTGCGGGGCAAGGCAAAGCGCAGGATGGCGGTGGGGGTTTGCACCTCCAGCCCGTAATCGCGGCGCGATACCAGCTTCAGGCGGTGGGTGCGCGGCTGCACCGGCACATGGGCCAGCTCCAGCTCATGCCCGAGGGCCGCGCCAAGCGCCTTGCCCCAGCGGCCAAAATCCTGTGGTGATTGCTGGTCAACCGTGTCCAGCGGCAGCAGGGTTTCCCAGCCCATTGCTTCGGCCTGCGCCACTATCGCTTTGGCATAGGCGCAATATTCGGGAAATTGGCGATCCCCGAAGCCGAGCACGGCCAGCTTGGCGGCGGGGGCGGTTTTAAGCGCCGCCAGCTTGTCAAGAAAGCCCTTGGCCGAGGCCGGTGGCTCGCCATTGCCATAGGTGGCGGCCAGCACAATTATTTGCTTGGCGTGGCTGTATTTTTCAGGAGCAAAGCGCGACAGGGGCGCGGCAAAAACCCCGTGGCCATTGGCCATCAGCCCGCGCATCAACGTGCCGGCAAAACCCCATGTGCTGCCCCCCTCGGAACCCACAAGAATAATGGTATCCGCCTTGTGCGCTGCCACGCCTTTGGGCAGGGAGGGCCGCGCGCGGCGGGCTTTCCACCACATGATCAGGCCGGTTACGGCCAGCACGGGCGCGCCGAGCACTATCAGGCCAAGCACAAGGCCCCAGAACCACGCGCCTTCGCCTGTGTGCAGCAGGTATATGAATTCATTCAGTTTTTGCAGGGCTCCGGCATTATCCCATGCCAGCATTTCGCCGGTGCCTTGGTCAATATAGCCCTCGCCCTGATCGGTGGTCAGGGTGAAAATATCGCTCGGGTCGCCCGCATAGGGGAAGGTCAGGCTGCGCAACTGGCTGACCGGCACCTGAACCAGCGCCGGCATCTCGGCGGGAGCAAGGCCCATTTCGCCGCTTACCTCGGACGGAAAAGCCGGGCGCGCGGTCTCTTGTGGCAGAATATCAAAGGTGCCCAGTGCCAAATAAACCGCCGTAAGCGATGATAGCACCAGCCCGACAATAGACAACCGCCCCGCCTCCACATGCAGCCGGCTGGAAAGCGTGCCGCGTGCGGGGGCAAACACCTTGCGCCAGCCCCCCATGCGGCGGGCGAGCAGCAAAGCACCCGATATGGACATGAGCAGCAAAGCCACCGCGGCCACGGCCATGGCAATGCGGCCGGCATCATCAAGCAGCAGCGAGCGATGCAGGTTTTTCAGCCAGCGCACAACGGGCGAAAATTCATAATCCGAAACGCCTTGCCCCGTGGCCGGGTCCACCACCACCGCGCCGGGCTGGTCATCGGCGTAATAATAGGCCGTAATCAGCCCCGACGGCGCACGGCGGATTTGCTCGACCTCGGGGTAATGCACGGCAATGCGGGTGGCCAGCTCTGCCACTGTCAGCTGGGTTTCGACCAAGGCGGGGGTTTTCATTTTATCCCACGCGGGGAGGACCGAAAGCGCCACCCCGCTCAGGGCCAGAACCAGCAGCAAGACCGCGGCCAACAGGCCGGTATATTTATGGAATGCACGTATCATACTGCGGATCTCCGGGAAATATGGGGGTTATCGTAAAGAAACACTTCGGATATAGCGGCGCCCTGAATTGGTGGTGCCGAAATTTTCACTTGTTATCGGAATAACAATATCCGACGGGGCATCCCGCATATCTTCAACCGAAGCATCAATCCGAAGCTGATAGCCCGCGTCGATCATGGCATCCGACAGATTAAACGTGATCTCGAAAGACCGCCCCGCGCCAACGCTGGCCCCTGTCCTTGCCGTGGCGGTATTCCCGCCTGTTGCCCGAAACCAGTGGGTGAAGTGATCAAAGTATTTCGACTTGCCACCACCGACCCAAACCGTGCCGACAAAGCCGCCGTTTGCGTTGGTGACATACACCGCCAGATAAGCGCCGTCGCCGCGATAGTTTTTAAGGGTGCCGGTCAGGGTGATTTCCCGGGCCATGGCCGCGCCGGGCAAAACAAGCGCGGTTGTCAGCGCCAAGGTGGTAAGGATGTTCTTCATGATTTATGTCTCCAATATGAATTTCAATTAAGGGTTTAAGGTGGCCAACTGACACCGACCTGAATTTTTCAAAAAATATTGTTAAGGTTGCGGTCAGGTTGCGTTGGGCGGATTGGAATGCAGGAATGCGTGCAACCCGAAAGCCCGGGGTTCGGGTGCCCGTTATTGAATGTCCAGAGCGTGAAAGCGGCTGCGCGCCTAGGGTCCTGACCCTAGGGTCAGGACCCATTAATCCTGCGCCATCAGTTCACGCTGAAAGCCCTTAATGCTATGAATTCAAACGGTAACATAGTGGTTCTATGTCACGTTTGAATGAAGCCGCAGGAAGGGCTTTCAGGGTGAACCCGCAGGGCGCGGCCAGTTTTCGGTGCAAAACCGCGCAAAATACTCGCATGTGACCCAGCCACATCTTCATATTTTACACGGCTTTGCAGCAAAAACTGATCTCGCGCTGATGGTGCAGGATTAATAGGTCCTGACCCTAGTCTTCGAGTTCGATATCGGAAATACTGACAGGTGGGTCCGTCGCATAAATGCGGGTCCGGTAACCGTGGGATTCGTATTCGAACTCCACAATCTCGAAGGTGGACGGGTCTATTTTTACTTCAAATTCCAACCCGTTCCCGTCCAGCCCGTAAAGCTCGTAGCAGCCATCGTCAATTTTTACACGATGCACTTGCCAGCCTCTGGATTCGGCCCAGAGAATGGCCGACGATCGAGATTGCCATTGGGCCATGGGCACATAGCATTCATCTCCGCTCGCCAGAACGGGCGATGCCGGAGACATTGTTAACGCGGCAAATATGCTGATGATGGATAAAAAACTATGCACAATTCTTCCCCGATGCAGGTTGGATTGCCATGGTATCGCATAGTTTCCTGACGTCAATCTGAACGGCGCGTTTCATTTTGCTTCAGGTCACTGTAATAACCAGAGGATAGACGGTTCTAAATTTCAGGAATTATATTTATGCGCGTATTGCTTGTCGAAGATGACACCGTGCTGGGCGCCGGTGTGCGGGACCAGATAAAAGCCGAGGGCCATTCGGTGGACTGGGTCACCCGGCTGGACGAGGCCGGTGATTATATCGCCGCCGCCACCTATGATCTAGTGTTGCTGGACCTGATGCTGCCCGACGGGCGCGGGTTGCCTTTTTTGCAGGCGCTTCGCAAAAAAGGGGATGTAACCCCTGTTATTATCCTCACCGCATTGGACCAGATCAGCGACCGCATAGACGGGTTAAATGCCGGTGCCGATGATTATATGGTCAAACCCTTTGATCTGGCAGAGCTGTCTGCCCGCCTTGCGGCTGTGGCGCGGCGCTATACGGGCAACCCCAACCCGCTGGTGGAACTTGGGGATCTGGAGGTGGACCTTGCCGCTAAATCGGTGCGGCGCGGTGGTAAATTGCTGGCCCTGACCGCCCGTGAATGGGTGTTGTTTGAGGGGTTTGTGCAGCATCCGGGGCAGATTATCTCCAAGGCGCAGCTGGAAGACCGGCTTTATGCGTTTGACATCGAAATCGAGAGCAACACCATAGAGGTGCATATCAGCCGCTTGCGTAAAAAGCTTGGCCGTGAAAAAATAGAAACCGTGCGCGGCATGGGCTATAGGCTGGGCGAGGTATGAGGCTGCCCCGCAGCTTACAGGGCCGCCTTGTGCTCACTATTTCCCTAAGTGTCGGGGTTGTATGGATTATTTCGGCCCTTATCGCCGAGACGGTTATTCGTGAAAACTTGGACAAGATGTTTGATAGTGCGCTGGAAGAAACCGCCCAGCGCATTTTGCCGCTGGCCGTGCAGGAATTATTTGAAGCCGAAGATGACGGCACCAGCCAGATGATCTCCACCCTGCGCGAGCATGATGAATTTTTGACCTATGTAGTGCGGGACCGGTCTGGCCGGATATTGCTGCAATCCCATGATTCCAGAGACCAGGAATTTCCACCATTTGAACAAACCGGCTTTATAACAACTGAAAAGTATATTCTCTATTATGATGCCGCTCTCGGCGGCGATTATACCATCACCATCGCCGAGCCCCTGAAACACCGGGCCGAAGCCGCGCGGGAAACCCTGCTGGCGCTGGGGCTGCCGCTGGTTTTGCTGCTACCGCTGACCATTGGCGCTATCTGGATATTGCTGCATTTTATGCTTGGCTCTTTGCGCGGGTTTCGAGATGAGCTGGCAGCGCGGGATGGTCAGGATCTGGCCCCGGTTGCCACCGGCAAACTGCCTACCGAAATTCTGCCGGTTGCCGAAGCTGTAAATGCCCTGCTGGAAAGGCTGCAAAGCACCTTGGTGGCCGAGCGCAGCTTTGCCACCAATGCCGCCCACGAACTGCGCACCCCCGTTGCCGCCGCGCTGGCCCAAACCCAGCGCTTGCAGGCAGAAGCGACGGATGAAAACACCGTCCAGCGGGCCAATAACATAGAATCCGCGCTGAAACGGCTTAACCGTATGTCGGAAAAGCTGATGCAAATGGCGCGGGCCGAAGGGGCGAGCCTGCGGGTGGATATCCCCCATGACCTGACAAAGGTTTTGCAAATGGTGGTGAATGATCTGGCCTATTCGGATACCGGCAACCAAATTGAACTTACCCTGCCGCAAGGCCCCGTGCTATCCAGAATAGATCCGGATGCCTTTGCCATTGCCGCCCGTAACCTGCTGGAAAACGCCCTGCGCCACGGGCGGTCTGACACGCCGGTGAATGTGACCTTGCATAAAGACGGCACCTTAACGGTGGTCAATGCCAGCCCGGTTGTTCCGCCGGAAGACCTGAAAAAACTAACCCACCGGTTTGCACGGCAAGACCGGAATACAGACGGCAGCGGTCTTGGCCTGTCTATCGTGCAAGTGATCGCCGAAGGTGCGGGCGGCAAGCTGGAACTCCGCTCGCCCGCGCGCCACCGCGCCGACGGGTTCGAGGCTGTTTTTTCTCCGGCCAAGGGTTAATATACCAACATCAATATTCTGGATGTTTGCTATCAGGCAATCCGCAAAAGCGGCAGAGGAGATCATGTAAAAACCTTTGTCTAGGGTCAGGACCCTTGGGCATACTGCACATGCCATTGTATACAACCTGTTAAACTGCCGGATATCAATCTATGAAGGCAAGATCGGAAAGCTGGATCAAGAACGCTGAATTATTGCTGAAAAACTCCAAAACGGGAGTGTTCTAAAGCGTAGGTTCGAAGGTTTTATCGAACTTCCCTTGAATTTTCTCGCAAACCCTTGGAATCCATGGAAATCAGGGCAATCCGTTCTACGGCAAACTTGCTTAGATTGGCCTTTTCGGAGCGGATAGCTTACTGCCGTGAAACAGGCTATCGAACACCAAAAACGACCTTGTCTTTCAAGGTTTTAGCGGCATTTGATACGGGTAAAAGGAAATTGGTGGAGTTAGAGGGAGTAACCTCGAACTCTCTATTTGAAGTTTTAGAAGAATGGGAGAGCCACCTCAAGGGAATTGAGATGGATATCCCCAGCTCAGATTCCAGTACGCCTCCGGCACCTCGTTTGCGGGGGCCGTCACTATGAACCGCTCAGAAAATATAAAGGCTGCGATTGATATCAGGTCTGCGTTTCAGGGTGAAGCGCAGGCAGTTCCAAAGCAGGAAAAACCCTCTCAATCGCCCATAACATTGCGCGTCACCGATGAAGAGCGGGAACGCCTTAAATCATTGGCTGCGGGTATGTCTGTCAGTGCCTATATCCGTAAATGCATTTTTGCGGGTGATGCCACAAGACGGAAACGCCGCTCACATATGCCCGTGAAGGATCAGGAAGCAATGGCGCGGGCTTTGGCTTTGCTGGGTGCGTCACGGATTGCCAACAACCTGAACCAACTCGCGCATCAGGCAAATATCGGCTCCCTGATCATGGATGAAAATACCTGCGCGCAGATTGATGAAACCTATGCGCATGTGCGCCTTATGCGGGATGAACTGGTTTCTGCTCTAGGCCTGATTGAAGGTTAGACCCATGATCCTGAAAGCCTCTCAACGTGGCGGCGGGATGCAACTGGCTGTGCATCTGCTGAAACCCGAAAACGAACATGTGGAATTGCATGAGATCAGCGGCTTTGTCGCTGATGATTTGGCGGGCGCATTCAAAGAGGTTCATGCGATTTCCAAGGGGACGCGCTGTAAGCAGTTTTTGTTTTCTCTGAGCCTGAACCCGCCGGAAATGGAAAATGTTCCGGTGGAAGTATTTGAAGATGTGATTGCGCGGATTGAAGCCAAAATGGGGTTGGCTGGCCAGCCTCGTGCAATCGTCTTTCACGAAAAGCAGGGGCGCAGGCATGCTCATTGTGTCTGGTCGCGGATTGATGCTGCAAAGATGAAGGCGATTAACCTGCCGCATTTCAAACTGAAACTGACTGAGCTGTCGCGCCAGATTTATCTGGAACAGGGCTGGGATATGCCGCGCGGATTAGAAGATTTTGCTGATCGTGATCCACTGAATTACTCTCAGGCGGAAGCTCAACAGGCCAAGCGTGTCAAACGTGACGCGCGGGCTTTGAAGGCTATGTTCCAGAAATGCTGGACTGGATCAGATTCCCGTGCCGCGTTTGCCAATGCGCTGAAAGAACAGGGATTTGTTCTGGCGCGCGGAAGTCGGCGAGGATTTGTTGCGGTGGATGCATCGGGTGAGGTTTACGCCGTTGCGCGTTGGGTTGGCGTTAAAACCAAGGACGTGCGGGCGCGGTTGGGTGATCTTGACGGTCTGCCAAGCGTCGACGAAGCCAGTGCCATTCTGGCCCGTAGTTTTGACGTTGAGGGGTTTGAATCTCGGCAACGCATAGCCGCGCAAGCGGAACGTCGCAAGGAATTACTGGAACAAAAGCGCCTTACCTTGGTGGCGGAACAACGCGGTGAACGTGAAGCCCTGCGCGATATGCAGCAGAGTCGCCTTGCTGTGGAAGCCACTGCCCGAATTGCAAGCTTGCCAACGGGTTTGAAAGCAACATGGGCAAAGATGACCGGAGCGTATCAGCGCACCTGCGTGGAAAATGAAGCGCAGATCAATGAGGCGTTACGCCGTGACCGGCGCGAACAACAAGTCCTTATTCAACGCCACCTGAAAGTTCGGCGCACTCTACAACATGAATTTGAGCAATTTGAATACCACCATGAACTGAACGCCAAATCATCACAACGTGATATTGGCGCAAGATTACCTGATGTAGAATTTACCCCTGAGCCAGTGCCTTTGCGCCCTGAATATGACCCTGCGCAACCGCTTATCATTCAGCCCGATGAAGACACGCTTTCCATTGCTGAGAAAGTTGCGCGTGATCCTGCGCATATTTTAGAAGTGATCGCGGATAAGAAGGAAGATTTCACCCGCGCCGATATTTTGCGCGCTTTGGTGCAATATATTCCTGACCCGACAAAACTGCGCATTGCGGCGGATGCGGCTTTGCGGTCACCTGATCTTGTTGAAGTAAGGGGAGGACCAGAACCGCGTTATTCAACGCAAGAATTCCTCAGCATCAAAGCCACATTGTCGGCGGATGCGCGCGTGATGACTTCAAGCTCAATCAAGCCTGTTTCGCGCAAACATGTGGAAGCTGCCATTGCCAAGGAAAACGCAACCCTGCAAAGGTCAGCAGGCGCAAGCCTCAGCGCAGAACAAGAAACGGCAATCCAGCACATTCTTGGTACAAGACAACTATCCTGCGTCATTGGTCTTGCTGGGACCGGTAAAAGCACAATGCTGTCTGCGGCGCGCCATGCATGGGAAAAACAGGGCTTGAAGGTAATCGGCGCGGCACTATCAGGGAAAGCTGCGGACGGTCTGGAAACAGCTTCTGGCATAAAAAGCCGAACTTTGGCTTCTTTGGAATATAGCTGGAAGAACGGTTATGATTTGCTGACCCAAAACTCCGTTCTGGTAATTGACGAAGCTGGGATGGTTGGCACCAAACAACTGGCACGATTTGTGAGTGCCGCCAAAAAGGCCGGTACCACGTTGGTCTTGG